>JAAXQB010000059.1 GCA_012329085.1 Methanosarcinales archaeon
AAATATTGGAATTGGAGCTCCTTGTATTACTTGGGTAAGCTTTTCACTCGTGTCTTTCAGATTGTTTTCACATATTAATCTATGTTCATAAACCATACTTACAAAAAAAGCAATAATAAGCAATGTAGTTGCATATCCAAACGATTTCATTGTAATTGAGCCCATTGTGATGTATTCAAATACTACAACAACAATAATTAAAAATATGGCTAAATAAATAGATTTAAGTCCATACCAAAGACCTGTTAAAAGAATTAGGGCAACAGTAAGCGAAACATAAAAATGTATAAATAATAAATAATGCGTTGATAAATATATTAAAACTATAGCTACTGCTGCAATATGATATATTATTATATCTTTTTTTTCTTCCAATTTACTAAATAATGAGAGGAGTGATTGATTCATATTATTTTTAAATTTTGTAATTTAATCTAAGAAATATTATTAATATTATTATATTTTGAGTGGGTTATTTTTTGAGAAATTGGAAATCTCGCTCAATATATAATAAACGCTCGTTCGTTCGAAAACCTTCGGTTTTCTCATACGCACATTCGTTTTGAATGTGCTTTCCGAACGAGCTTTGCAACTTATATACTATATAAAAATATGATTGATGTTATGTATTTAAATAATTTAAATTAAAAATTTTATGTTATTGAAATATGTTTAAAAGTATTTAATCAATTGGTCGAAAAATTGAATTTCATTAAAACATGGCAATTCAAAGATTCAATGTATATTCTATATTTTTAATCTTAAATAGCATAAAATTTCTTTTGTAATTATTTTGTAATTATTTTGTAATATTCGTATGCGATATAAAATATGTTTTAAAAATTTTTAATTGTTTCATTCATTTGAATTGGTTTACATTGTATTTATTCCATTGTATGATACTTTCTTAATCTCTTATAATTAAGTGTATGGCGTTTAACATATATAAATTTACTCTATTCTATAGTTTAATATGAAATCTATTTATTTTTAGAATTATACTCTATATAATACTTGATTATTTATTTTTATATATTATTTTGCATATAATTATTTAATATCATACAATGTATTTAAATAGGATTGGATGTAAATATTATAATTATCTAATTTAAGAATTAAGGAACCTTAATATCATAATATAATTTAAAAAGTGTTAAAAATGAATAATTGTAAAAAAATAAAGAAAATATCAACGGTATCTTTAGATTTTATGCAATTTGGAAAAAGTTCAATAATTGTGCAAATTGATACGGATCCGATTACATGGAAAAGAATGCGGTATATGGGCATTAGAACAAATAAAAGCGTTAAAAAAATAGCATTAGCACCATTTAAAGGCCCAGCTTTAATTGAAGTCAATGGATGCAAACTTGCAATTGATAGAAATTTACTTTCAAATATAATGGTAAAAAATTAGAATATAGAAATTTATCTCATGCATAATAACCGTTAATTCTCGGACGAGAATGAACTTTACAAATAATATACTAATGTTCAGAATGTTCAATCACAAGTTATAAAAAATTATGAAAATACTTTTAGTTGGAAATCCAAATGTTGGAAAAAGTGTAATTTTTGCACATCTTACTGGAATTGATGTAATTATTTCAAATTATCCTAATACTACAGTTAGTTTTAAAAAGGGAACAATAAAATATGAAGGACTTAAAGGAGAAATAATTGATGCACCTGGGACATACAGTCTTGAATATACAAATATTGCAGAAAAAATAACTTATGATTTATTAAATGAATGTAATATAATAATAAATGTAATTGATTCCACCAATCTTGAACGAAATCTTTTTTTGACATTAAGTCTCATAGATAAAGATATTCCAATGATTATTGCTTTAAATATGCAAGATGAAGCAAAACAAAAGGGCATAGACATAGATGTTAAAAAATTAGAGAATATGCTAAATATCCCAATTGTGCCAACATCAGCCGCAAAAGGTGAGGGGATTGATGAACTTGTGTCTCGTATTAAAGAATCTAAATCAAACCCAATGGACCGCACTGATACGGAACTTATGGATGAATCTGAACAAATTACTAACGCAGTTCAAGTTAAATCTTATAAAAAAATCACAACTCTTGAAAAATTTGATGCATTAACCATTAAGCCACTTACAGGCATACCAATTGCGATACTTGTGGCCTTATTGAGTTTTGGTTTAATAATTGGCATTGGTATGGGACTTAGGCAAAATGTATTATTGCCATTCTTTGAAGGGCTTGTGTTTCCTTGGATTGAACATACTGTATCTACATTCGTTTCCGAAGGATTGTTAAGGGAGATATTAATTGGACATTTCGGAGTTTTAATTGATGGAATTGGATGGCCATTAGCACTTGTTTTACCATACCTTTTGTCATTCTATATAGTACTTGCAATTCTTGAAGATTCGGGATATATTTCACGATTGGCATATTTATTGAGTGGCATTTCCAATAAAATTGGAGTTCATGGAAACGCATTCATTCCATTTTTACTTGGATTTGGGTGCACAGTTGGTGGGGTTGTATCTGCACGGATGCTTGAAACTCGTCGCGAAAGATTCATTGTTGTAACACTTATGTGTATTGCAATTCCTTGTGCTGCACAATCCGGAGTAATCATAGCACTTCTTGCAGAAAGATCTTTATTGGCACTTGCAACAGTATATTTAATAGCATTTTTATTTTTAATTGTAGCTGGAATCATATTACATAAAATAATTCCAGGAACTTATTCTACGATGTGTGTAGAAATTTCACCATATAGGATTCCAACTATTAAATCTATATTAAAGAAAACATTAATTCATACAAAAGTATTCATTACTGATGCTGCACCATTGATTGTATTTGGAGTTTTTATTGCATCACTATTATATGAAACTGGTGCATTATATTATATTGGGGTGTTATTTAAACCGATTGTAGTAAATGTATTGGGACTTCCTGCTGAATCAAGTGTATTTTTAATTCTTGGAATTATAAGAAGAGAACTTGCATTGGCTGTTTTGCTTGACTTGGAGCTTACTACAATACAACTCGTTGTGGGAGCTGTTGTAGCACTCTTTTACATACCTTGTGCTGCAGTATTTCCTGTATTAATTAAAGAATTTAATTTAAAATATGCCATAGCAATCACATTATCCACAATAATTGTTGCATTTATGATGGGTGGTATAGTAAATGCAATATACTCTTTGGTATGGTGCGGATGGCTTCATTATTGATGATTGTGCATATATATAGAAATAAATATTAATCTGCACAATCTACAAATAATATATAATTATTAATATAATAAATAATAATTAATGGTATGTTGTTATCTATGAATTACTTAATCGGATAAAGTAGAAGTAAGTATTTAAATTGATACAATTTTATAAATCCATACTTCCGCTCTTAAACCCTTTAATATCAAGTGTCACATATTTAAAATTTAAATCATCGAATAATTTAAGTATTCTTTTTCTATTTTGCATAAATTTATTAAATTCAGATGGCAATATTTCAATTCGTGCAATGCCTCCATGTTTTCTTACTCGAACTTGCGTAAATCCAAATAAAAGAAATCCATCTTCTGCAATTTCTATTTCTTTTAATTCATTCCTTGTTATTTTATGCCCATATGGAAATCGTGTTAATAAACATGATGCAGAAGGTTTATCTGCAATTGATAACCTAAGAATTTTTGCAATCTTTCGTACTTCTTCTTTTGTGACTCCAAATTCTGTAAAAGGTGTAAAAACATTATTAGTTTCAAGCACTGCTTTGTACCCAGGTCTATATGAAAGAACTTCTGATGCATTTGTACCTTCGATTATGGCATTGACATTAAGTTTTTTTGAAAGATTTGAAAGATTTAAAAAAAGTTCTTTTTTACAATGATAACACCTATCTTGTGCATTTATAGAAAACCAGTCAGTATTAGAATAATCTACATTTATAATTTTATGAGGAATACCAATTTCAGATGCAACTTTAATTGCGTCTTTTAGTTCTCTTTTAGGAAATATATCCGAATTTATTGTAATTGATAGACTTTTTTCCCCAAGTACTTCATAACTAAGTTTTGCAAGAGTTGAACTATCTATACCCCCAGAAAATGCAACTATGACACTCTTCTTTTCTTTTATAAATTCTTTTATTTTCTTAATTTTTTCTAATATCATCCACAATTTTTTTCAAATCTAATAAAAACGCATCAATGCATTCAATTGTAGTATGTGGCATCAAAACAAGTCTAAGTGCTTTTGGATTTCGTGTAATTGAAACTTTCCATCCAAAATCTAAATCCAATTTCTTTTGCACAAAATCAGCATTATCCACATCTAACACAACTACATTCATAATAGGGTCTATTAACGGTTCAATTCCAATCTCTTTTGCACCAATCACAAGCCTTTGTGTAATATCCATGCAATAATCCACAATTTCCTTATAACCATTTTTTCCAAGCAATTTCATAGTTGCATATGTTGCCGCAACTGCTGCACCACTTCGAGTTCCTGTTAATGAATATTGGGTGTCTATTGTTAAATATGGTGTATCTATTTGAAGTGTTTTAATATATTTTAAGTCTTTAAATAGAAGTATGCCAGACGGTATTGTACTTAATCCCATTTTATGGGGATCTATTGATATGGAACTCACGCCATTCAATGAAAAATCAAATTTATATGCACCATCCAAAAATGGAATTACAAAACCACCAAATGCCGCATCAACATGTAAGGGAATATTATTTTTAAGTGCAAGTTTTGAAATTTCTTCAATTGGATCTATTTGACCAAATTCAGTCGAACCTGCAATTCCAACAAGTGCTACTGT
>JAAXQB010000262.1 GCA_012329085.1 Methanosarcinales archaeon
CTGCAAGATATTTTGCAGCCACAAGATTTGCAGGACCGCCCCCAACAAGTGCAACATCCACTTCTGTATAGTCAAGAAATGTTTTTGAAAAATCATCAAATATTGCTTTTGTAATTATAACATCATCAAGTTTCATTTTTTTATATTCTCCTTTGTAATTTAAAAATATATTGCCCATATAAATATATGTTTTTATGATATATGCTTTATGTTATTGATTGGGGATATTACAAGATAACGCACATTCTCTTCGAGAATGTGCTATTAAAAATTTCTTTAACTCATTCAGAATGAATGAGTATTTAGTATATAATAAACACTCGTTCTCTTTGAGAGCTCGTTCGGAACGATGCGCTCGTTAATGAGCAAACGCTCATTTGTTCAATCATGAGCAAACGCTCATTCTCTTCGAGAATGAACTTTACAAATTATATACAATTGAAAAATAAATGTTTTTAAACGCCAATTTTATTATAAAATTAATCAATTGAAACATTAACAATGTGTCATTTAAGTTTTTCAATGGAATCTTTAAAAAAATTAAAAAATTTTATTTAACATAAACTCCTAAATATAAGTATAATGAAATACATAGGCTTAGCATATGCAAATGGTGCAGGAACCATCATTAATGCAATATCTACATGGAAAGGTGCTGCATTTGGAATTGAATTAAAAACAACCGCATTCGTTGAACTTTCAGACACTGAATCGCACATTTCAGGTCAAATAGCAGGAATGCCTGATGCAAATACTATGCTTATCGAAAAAGCAGTTAAAAACGTGCTTGATAGATTTAATATGGAACTTGGTGGAACTGTTATAACAGAAAGTGAAGTTCCATTGGCAAGAGGTCTTAAAAGTAGCAGTGCCGCAGCAAATGCTGTTGTTCTTGCAACACTTGATGCAATAGGAAAATCATTAGATCCAATCGAAGCCATAAAGATTGGTGTAATGGCGGCAATTGATGCAAAAGTTACAATAACTGGTGCTTTTGATGACGCATGTGCCTCAATGCTTGGTGGGATTGTAATAACGGATAATAAAAAACAAGAAATTATAAAACGAATTGAGCTTGAAAAGGATGTTTTAATATTAGCACCCAATAAAAAAATGTTTAGCTTGGATACAAATGTTTATAATTCAAAACTTATTGCACCATGGGTTGATATTGCATACAATCTTGCACTTGATGGAGAATATGAAAATGCAATGGTATTGAATGGTTTTCTTTATTGTAATGCACTTGGAATTAATTCTAAACCTATTATGCAAGCACTTGATGTTGGTGTGAAAGGGGTAAGTCTTTCAGGAACGGGTCCATCTTTTGTTGCAATGATTGAAAAAGATAAAATCGATGCACTTAAACAAGTATGGGCTTCTTGTGAATCTGTGTCAATTATGCATACTAAAATTAATAATAAATCTGTAATGGATGTATAATTTTAAACTTATAACTATTATAATATACTTTCGAATGGGTAAATACAAATGAATAAATTGGAAATTGTACGAAAAGAAATTGAACAAGTGGATGAAAAAATTATATCGCTTATAAAAGAACGAGTGGGTTTATCAGAAAAAGTTCTTGAGTGTAAAAAAGAGATGAATATTCCAATAAAAGATGACAGCAGAGAAAAAGAGATAATAGAACGAGTAACAAATTATGCAATGGAATATAATCTTGATATTGGTGCTGTAAAAAATATATTCAAATTGTTAATTGAAATGAATATAGAGCACCAAAAAGAATTGCGAGGGGAAAGTAGCCTTCCTTGAAGTTAATGAAAAATTATCAATATTTTGGTCCAAGATAATCTGCTGCTATATGGCTTAAATATCCTGTAATTCCAAACAAAGTAAGAATGATGGGTGAATTGAAATTAAAATATAATAAGACTGCATATAATCCAATTAAAACTATTATCACTCCAAATCCATTGTGTGTTATGCCGCGATGCTTTAATTTGGATAATGAATGTACTATAATTAATAGAATTAATGCAATTATAAATGCAATTTGTAAATTATTTGTTGAAATGGCTATAAAGATTCCTATTAAAATTGAAACCATCATGGATGATTTATAAATTTTACTATTTGGATGATCTATATCTGGTGCAAGTGATCCTACCATACATAAGAAAAATCCAATAAGTATGTTTTCTGAATTTAGATAATTTGGATTGGGTTTAATTAAAAATCCAGTAAGTATGCAAAAAGAGATAAAGCCAACAAGTAGATGTCCTTTGTAATTCATAAAAATTGATGTTGATGGGGTGTGGTATGTTGTGTGATTTTTAATTGATTATTTTGATAATCGGTTTATTTTGTTAAAGCTGCCATAATATTGATTGCAGAAAAATATCATTTATTATTTTTTTATAGTGTAATTAAAGTATAATTTTTACATATCTTTACTAAAAAATAGATATAATCGCAATATGAAAATTCTCATTATGACTTATTTTATATCATATAACTTATAAAGTTATGCACTGATGAAAAAAAATTAATTTCTCGTAGCTCATTTAGAATGAATTATCGTAAACACTCATTCTTTTCAAAAATGAGTTTAAAAAAATCTTTGATAGCTCGTTCGGAAAGCTCATTCGGAACGAATGAGCGTATGAGAAAATCTCTGATTTTCGAACGAACGAGCGTTATTTGATAGCATATTCAGAATAAAGGTGCGCTAAAATCGTTTAATTAATAAGACTATATTCAAAACAAAAATTACCATAAATTATTGATGTGATGTATGACAATTAATGGCAAGTTATTATCTATGAGTTACTTTATTACTCAATTTTACAAATTGTATGCTAAAATAGATTGTATGTAAAAATATATTGAACATGCCTAATAAAAGTTTATCATTGGCATGCACACATTTTAATTAATACTTCTTCTCCTGTGCGAGTTCCCCTTGAAATCAATATGTCTTTTTCTTGTATGGTTGTTGCTGCATGTGGTTTATAGATCCACTTTTCTTCTCGTTTAATTGCCATAACATGAATGCCTGTTTCAGTTTCAAGTTTAAGATTTCCAAGAGTTTTTCCAATCATTTCAGATTTATTGCCAATTTCGGTTTTTACAATAATTTCTTCTGAATCTCTAACCACAAGAGATATAATTGGATGTGGTTCTAAATCTCTAAGGACTGTATCAGATATATCATGTGCAACATCTGATATCAATTCAGATGCATTTGAAAGATATAAAAGACCAATTAGTTGATTGGTGTCTGATACTTGTTTTGCAGTTTTAAGTACCAATTGTTGCAATTCAATCTTCATATTATTCATTTCAGATTCCATTGCTTTAACTTCATGTGCAATATCTTCATTATCAAAAAGCAATGCAGAATATGCAAGTCCAACTGAAAGTTCGGACATGTTTTTCATTTCTACAATAAGGTTGATTGCTTGTTTAAAATCATCTGAAATTTTTTCAGGTTCTTTTTTAATTGAAATGTGTTTTTTATTAGTCACAAGTTCCATAAAAAGGGAAACGCCATCATCATGCCCTCTTGCAAATAATACATCTTTTGCTCTTATACGAGTTGAATGATCTGGATCGTAAATCCATTCATCATGTCTGCGAATTGCAATTATCCACATCCCAGTTTCTATATCAAACTTTATATCTTCAAGTTTTTTACCATCTATTGAAGATTTTTCACTTACTTTTGCACGAATTGTAGTTTCTTCTGCATTCCGCAATGCCATTTTAAGCTCATATGGAATCTTTATATCTTTAATTACAATTTTTGCAATAACTCCTGCAGCATTTGCAATTATTTCTGATGAAGTTGCAATTCGAATAACAGCTGCCATTTCTTCTGCTTCTTCAATGCGCCTTGCACTAAGAATTGCAACAATTTTCGTATGATAATCAATTGTATTCATCTTTTCTTCAAGCCGCAAAACTTCTTTTGCGATATTTTTAGCTTCAAATATAACTGCAGAATATGCAAGATCTATCATAAGTTCAGATGTGTCTTTCATATCTATTAACAAACTTTTAAGAGTTCTTGGAGTGTATTTTATTTCTGTTGAGTTCATAATATTTTTAATATTTTATTTTGTAATTGTATATAGTTCAAATCATGTGATGCCAAGAATGTGCAATGCTATAAATATGCCTGCAACCCCCATAAAATCTGCAATTGTTGTAACAATTGGAATTACAGTATCATCAGGATCAACTCCATATTTATAAGAGACTAATGTAACAATAATTGTGAGTGAATATATAAGTATAAGAGTTATTATACCAGCACCAAGGCATATTTTCAAAAGTTTAAAAAATTCAATTCCAATTCCCATGTATCCACTAATAAAATATACTAATATGGAAAGTAAAAAAAGTGCAGAAATACCAATAGTAAAAATTGCTATAAGATTATTCTTAAAAACAATATACTTGTATGCACTATCTGCAATACCTGTGTGAAGTGCTGTTGAAAGTCTTGCACTCAATGTACTACTTGTATTTCCGCCTACTTTTATAAAAGGAGGAATTAATATTAACAGTGCAGGTATATCAACTAGTGTATCAATTTTTAAATTTAACATTTGACCTGTTGAAATACTTATAAATGATACAATAAATAATATTGGCAAACATCTTTTAAGAATTCCATTTACTGTATAAAAAGTCATAACATCACCAACCTTACTGCAACATAAATCATAAGCATTGCAGTAATGTCCCCAATTGTTGACATTGCAGGAGAAACCATATTATCTGGATCAAATCCAAATTTAAACATATAAATTGCCGATATTATTGCAACTATTGTAAGAATAATTCCTGATGTGACTCCTGCAAAAACTGCAATTGCAACAAGTGTAAATACGCCTACACTTTCAAATCCAAGTGCAAGTGTCATATAATGTCCAAGAATCCCAAGCCATATGGATAATATAACACTTAATATAATTGAACTTAATGCATTGTTATTAAGTTCTGGATTGTTTTCTATTTTCGTAATAAACCCCATATGAATTGCACTACCAAGTCGCGAGCCCAAAGAGCTTGCTATATTTCCTCTCATGCCTGCAATAGCAGGTGCTAAAACAATCAATCCGGGAATGAGTTCAATATATCCTTTCATTCCTGCAAATACTATTCCGGCTACAACGCCAGCAGTAGTTGCCACAAACTCAAATGGCAATGCTTCGCGTATAATTGAACCTACACTTGCATACTCTTCAATTTTAGCTTTACCAGAGTTTTCATCATAAGACATGAATTTATTTATGGTTTTATATTATAAAACATTATCATTTTTATATATAAAACTTCTGGTTCCTTAAAATATATGCAATCATCGCAATTGTAAAAAAAATGAAAAAATCAAAGTATGCTAAAAAAATAGAATGAAATTTTTAAATTTCATTCTAAATATATTCAATCTTTTTTTTTAAACAATAATATAGCTCCAAGAAGTGAAATAATTGTAACAACAATTCCAAATCCTGGTATCTCGAACTCTGGTTCAGGGCCAAGTTCAGGCAATATTATTCCTTCAGGTCCAACTTTCACCATCCAGAAATTACCAAGCCATCCTATATCTGCACCAACGCCGAATGATTCCGTTTCCCCTGCGATAATAAAACCACCGTTTGAGGTTTGTTGAATAGACCGTGCTAAATCTCGATCAGATCCTCCCAAGGTATGATTCCATTCTTTGTTTCCGGCATAATCGGTTTTCACAATCCAAACATCACTACCTCCTGCACCAAACGATTTTGTTTTTCCTGCAATAATGAAACCACCGTCTTTAGTTTGTTGAACTGATTGTGCACTATCCAAGTAGAATCCACCAAATGTGCGATTCCATTCTTCATTCCCAAAAGCATCAGTCTTTACCAGCCAAACATCATCTATATTTCCCATTCTGAATGAATCCGTTTCCCCTGCAATAATGAAACCACTGTTTTTGGTCTGTTGAACCGAAAATGCCCAATCATCACCAAGTCCACCAAATGTACGGTCCCACTCTTTGTTTCCAGCAGCATCAGTTTTTATCAACCACATATCCCGATACCCTGCACCGAACGAGTCTGTCACTCCAGCAATAATGAAACCATTGTCTGCGGTTTGTTGAACCGACCATGCACTATCCCAATCAGATCCACCAAATGTACGATTCCATTCTTTATTTCCAGCAGCATCAGTTTTTATCAACCAAAAATCACTTTTTCCTGCACCAAACGATTGTGTTGTTCCTGCAATGATGAAACCACCGTCTTCAGTCTGTTGAACTGATTGTGCACCATCCCAATCAGACCCACCAAATGCACGGTCCCATTCTTTATTTCCAGCAGCATCAGTTTTTATCAACCACATATCTCGATACCCTGCACCAATCGAATCTGTCCTTCCTGCCATGATAAAACCACCGTCTGTAGTTTGTTGAACTGAAAATGCCCCTTCTCGTCCAGACTTACCAAATGTGCGATTCCATTCTTCATTCCCAGAAACATCAGTCTTTATTAACCAAACATCTCGATCTCCTGCACCAAACGAATTTGTTACTCCAACAATGATAAAACCACCGTCTGTAGTTTGTTGAACTGACTGTGCACCATCCCACCAAAATCCGCCAAATGTACGATCCCACGCTACCGTATCTGTTGCCATTACTGGCATGATAAATGTTGTAAATATGCTTACCACAATTAATGTTGCAAAAAAAATTGCTATAATATTCATATTAACTATATTCAATTTCATATTTTTTATTATTATTTTATTGTTTTTATTTTAATTAATTAACTTACATACATTTTCATCACATATAAAATTATTATTTTTATATAATAATTTTTATTTAGCATATTCTCTTTAAAAATACACTCAAAATCAGAAATTTTTTAATATCAATTCCCATTCTAAAAAATAACCAATAAAAGTTTAAATTCAAACAAACTTAAATAAATCATCTCTACCTTTTTTATGCAGTCTATCTCTGATAAGCTCTTTAAGCATAGAAATATCATTCTTTTTTGCAGATATTGGTGCAACAATATTCTTCCATTGACTCCAAGGAGCATCCATTCCAAGACATTCCACAATACCATCAAGTGTCAAATTGAGATTTTTTATCTTATCTGCTTTATTCACAGCAAGAATTATATCAATATTAAGTTCTTTTAAAAAATAAAAAAATTCAATGTCAATTGGAATTTCGTTTCTTTTCTGCCATCTATTTGCAATATCTAAAAATATAGCACCATCAACAACGAGAACCGCCAACTTAATCTTATCTGTATTATCTTCTATATAACTAATAATATTATTTTTTACAACGCTCTGTCTTTTTTCATTAACTCCACTCATAAATCCAAATCCGGGTAAATCAGTTAATACTAAATCAGATTTACATACAGAAGTTGGTTTCAATGTAACACCCGGTCTTCGCCCAACTTTTACACTTTTCCCTGTAAGCAATCTCATAAGAGTGGATTTTCCAACATTTGATCTACCCACAAGAACTATTTCAAATCTATCTTTAACATATTTCATTTTAATATAATCACACAACCTTCTGTATTTTTCCATCTTTTGATAAAAACACAACACGACTTTGCTCAACACCATCTGCAAAAACATATCCTGTATATTTTGCAATTTCTTTTGCAAATTCTAATACTTCACTATATTGAGGCATAGATTCCCTCACAAGCCTATATCTTGAAAAACCAAGATGCATATATGCTTTAACCTCAATTACAGAAGGATTTGCTATTTTTATTAATTCTGCATATTCTTTTGGATTACACATATTAATTCCTTTTATGACTGTAATTCTAATTGCAGTTTTTATTTCTTTTTGCCCCATAATTTCAAACGATTTGTTAATTTTTTCCCATAAATTAGGCAATTTTGGTCTGCACAATTTATTATACATTTCCTTATCAAACGCATCTAAACTTAAATATAATTGAGACGGATTTATCTTTTTTATCATATTTGGATTTGTTCCATTACTTACAACAAATGTAGTAATATCGTCTTTTCCAAATTCATCAATAAGTTCATGCAAATATGGATATGTAGTAGGTTCGCCAGATAGAGATATTGCCACATGTTTTGGTTCATTTGCAAGCATCCATCTTGTCCTTGGAGCAGATCCACCAAACCCAGATATTAATTTTCTTTGGGATTTGATGCATTCTTGTTTAATTGTTGCAGGAGAATCCCACTCAATAGGGGGCTCGACATTTACTTCAATAGGGCGCCAACAATGAACACATCTTTGATTACACAATAAAGACGGTGTCATCTGCATGCACCTATGAGATTCTATGCCATATATGGATTTATAACAAGAACCATTATTTTTTATTGAGCGATTAAGCCATAAACATGTTTTTACAGCAGAATGAGTACCTGCCAAACTATATTTTTGTTTTTTAAGCAAAGCATTAAAATCAGTTTTAATGTGTGCTGATTGTTTTTGAATTAGCATTTTTAAAATTAACACCCATTTGCTCGAAAATCAAAGATTTTCTTAAACTCATTCTGAAAGAATGAGTGTTTACGCTCATTCGTTCGAAAATCAGAGATTTTCTCATACGCTCATTCGTTCCGAATGAGCTTTCCGAATGAGCTTTCCGAATGAGCTTTCCGAATGAGCTTTCCGAATGAGCTTTCCGAATGAGCTTTCCGAATGAGCTTTCCGAATGAGCTATAAAAAAA
>JAAXQB010000295.1 GCA_012329085.1 Methanosarcinales archaeon
AGTATATTGTGGAACTAATATATACTAGTTATGAAAAATGCATGAGGTTTAGTATAACACAAAAGGTATTATATAAAATAATTATATGAGGTGATTAATGGATAGCGATAGCTATCATAATATTATTGATTTTTGTTTTAATTTAATGTGTTTTTAATATAAAATTCGATTATTTGAAAGAACGAGTTAAAAATTAGGTAGATTGTATGCAATTTGTGACGCACCAGAAAAAAATAAAAAGTCTCATATTTATTCTATGTTATGTAAATTTTAGTATATTATACCATATAAATTTATTTTATAAATTGATTTATATATCGTATTATATTTTTACACAATTCTAAAATATAGTGATTTTATACTTTTTACGCCAAACAAATTCATTTAATCAGTTAAATATTATTTTTCAATCATTTACACATTTCCAAAACTCGATATTTAACATATTATTTATCAATGACATATTTATGTTATTTTAGATATGCGAGTTTCTAATCATTAAACACTTTCAAAGTTTCATAAATACAAACGAATTATTTAATTCATTCAACCATAAGCCTACTCAAACTTTCATCTGCATAAGCAATCTCTTCTAACGACAATTCAATATTCAAATCATTGTATTTTATTTTCAATGCATTCCCTCCAACAACACCAATTATTTTATATGGTATTCCTTTAAACATATCTAAAACATCATCTGGACAAGAAGTAGAAATTATTGCACGACTGTATGATTCCGAAAATAAAATAGAATCTAAATTCATACCCACATCAACAAAATTTAAATCAATCTCCGCCCCAATTGAAACACATGATTTGCAAAGTGCCGCTGATAATCCCCCAAGTGATATATCTTTTATGGAACTTACGATTCCTTTTTCAGCCACCTTACAAATAATATCTATTATTTCCTTTGCATTATTAGGAATAGTTGGAGTTTTTCCAGCTTCAACTGCACCAACTATACTATAATATTCAGATCCACAAAGTTCATCTCTTGATTCTCCAACTAATATAATTGTATCTCCCTTGTTATTAAAAGAAGAAGACGGAATTTTGCATACATTATCCACAATCCCAATCATCCCAATAGATGGAGTTGGTAAAATTGCAGTCTTATGCTCATCACTCTCATTATACAAAGAAACATTTCCACCAACAACAGGAATTTTTAAATCTCGTGCCTCATCCCCCAACCCAAGAATTGCTTGTTTAAATTGCCAATAAATATTTGGATTTTCAGGATTTCCAAAATTTAAACAATCCACAATAGCAATCCCTCGACCACCTTTTGTTGCAAGATTCATTGCGTTTTCAATTATTGTACCACGACCACCATCATAAGGATTTAATTCTGTATGCCTTGGATTGCATCCACATGATACAACAAGTCCTTTTGTATCTGCAATTTTAAGAACTCCTGCATCTTCACCCGGTTTTATTATAGTTCTTATCTGCACTTCTGAATCATATTGTTGATAAATCCATTTTTTAGAAGCTATATTATGCGATGATGCAACTTTTAACATCATTTTTTTTATGGCATCCACATCTAACAAAGGTTTAATATTTTTTAACGATTTTCTAACAATTGGTTCTGATGGTCTTTCAAATGTTGGCGCACCTTCTGTAAGCAATTTAATTGGAATATCTGCAACAACTTGCGCCTTAAATTCAATTGTGTAATATTTTCTATCGGTAAGTTCACCAATCTCACTTGCATGAAGGTCATATTTTTTAGCAATATCAAGTATAGCATTAACATTATTGGGTTCGACTTCAAACACCATTCGTTCTTGTGATTCGGCAATAACTATCTCGTAAGGCGTCATATTTGTTTCCCTTAGAATTACATTATCAGCTATGATTTTAGCACCAAGATTACCTTTTGCTGCCATTTCAGAACTTGCACCACCAAGACCCGCCGCTCCCAAATCCCTACACGATTTCACAAGACCTTTATCAATTGCTTCTAAGGTTGCCTCTATTACTAATTTTTCAGTAAATGGATCTCCAACTTGTATGCTTGGTCTATCTTCTGATTCTGCATCTTCTGATAAATCTCGCGATGCAAATGAAGCACCTCCCAATCCATCTCTGCCTGTTGTCGAACCCATTAAAACAAGTTTATTTCCAGCTTTTGTTGCCTTTGCCGTGACAATCTTATCTTTCTTTGCAAGTCCAATACACACAACATTTACAAGTGGATTTCCACTATACGATTTATCAAAAAATGCTTCTCCTCTAATTATAGGCACACCTATACAATTGCCATATCCTGAAATTCCTTCTATAATATGTTCAAAAAGATACAAATTCTTTGATGTATTAAGTGGTCCAAAATACAATGGATCCATAAGTGCAATTGGTCTTGCACCCATTGAAATAATATCTCTTACAATGCCCCCAACTCCTGTTGCTGATCCATTGTAAGGATCTACATATGATGGGTGATTATGACTTTCCATTCCAATTGCAAGCACAAACTCATCATCAAAACGAACTATTGCGGCATCATCTCCTGGTCCTATTATTACGCGATCTCCTATTGTTGTAAATGTTTTTAGTAATGGGGCACTTGATCTATATGAACAATGTTCACTCCATAAATTTAAAAAGCATCCCTGTTCAAGAAGGTTTGGTTCCCTTCCAAGTTCTTTTGTTATTATTTTAAAATCGTTAATTGGCAACATATAATTTTCTCTTTTGAATATAATGCACTTAAATTTTATAAAGCATACTATTTTAATACTATTTTAACACATGCAATTTTTTTATGGCACATAAAAATATAAATAATCGCCTTCTTTCAGATTGTGCTTTGTCATAAATCCTTTATTTGCTTCTAACAAATAGCTTATCTTTTTTTTAGAGAATGCAAAACCAATCCATGCTCTAAGCGATTTAAAAGATACGATTCTTTTATTTGCATCTAAAAATATAATATCAATAGGAAATGGAACAAAAAGCATATGAATATTGACTTTTGTAGGCTTCTTAAATATGAAAACCATGACACTATCCGAATCCAATTTACTTCTAAACATTAGCCCTTTTATTTTTTTAAAAAAAGTGTCTGCATACAGTATATTTGATGCAATTATTTTACTGTTAAATTTTAAAGTTGTCATATTTTAAAAGATATAGTTACGAGAAATTATAAAGTTTTCGAATTAATATGGTATATTGATTGGTTTTGTCCGAAAAATTAAAATTTTCTTATGGACAATTATTTAACACTCATTCTTTATAAGAATGAGTTTTGCAAAGAATGAGCAAACACTCATTCGTATCGAATGAACTATAAAAAAATTAAAAATATTTTTAAATATTCAAATAAAATAAATATTAAAATATTTTAATTATAAAATAAAAAAATCTACGGATACAAGATTTAAAGAATAAACGCTAAATTATAATGTATCTACAGACAAAAAATATGCCAAAAAATAATAATAGTGATAATAATACAATCAATATTGTTATAAACGATAAAACGCATATATTAATAATATAAAATTAAGTGAGAAATAAAATGGTAACAAAATTTTCTGAAGATTTGAAAGAATTGGCATGCATGGTAAATGATGCTACAACAATCGAATGCATTTTAAAAGAATATGTAGAAAAAGAATCACTTCAAACATTTGGCTTTTTAATTGCACTTATGGCATTTCCTGCAATAGTGCCATTTACACCACCTGGAATTGGAACAATGTTCGGAGTAATCATTATATTATTATCAATTGCAATTATGGCAAATTCATCATTAGATCAAGTTATAATAAAAATACCAAAAAAAATAAGAGATAGAAAAGTTGGAACTTCCCTTATAAAATTCATAAACGCATCTTCAAAAATTGTCAGTAAAATAGAATTTTTTATAAAACCAAGATTTGATAAAATTTATAAAATCCTAGTTATTGATGCAAGACATTTTATATGTATTTTGCTTATTCTACTTGGAATTTTAATGTCCATGCCTATAACAGGCACAAATACAATACCTGCTATAATATCATTTATAATAGGGATGGGCATTATGAATAAAGATGGATTTCTTGTATTAACTGGTGCAATTGTTGGTTCATTTGTTATATTGGCAGCCCCATTATTAATTGGAGGACTGATTGTACATATATTTTAAGATTATATGCACATAAGTTAAATCTAATAATATAGCATTACATTTACATGAATTTAGTCTATTATTCAAAAATAGAAGATTACAATAAGTTAGACAATCAAAAAAATCTAATTTTAGATTTATCATTTAAAGATATTGATTTTTCAAAGTGTAAAAAAATACTTGTAAAACCAAATATTCTTGGACCCTATCCTGCCGAAAAGCATGTGACAACTCATCCTGAATTTTTGAGATGGATATTAAAATATTTAAAATCTAATTTTAAAGGGGAGATTATAGTAGGGGAATCCTCCGGATTTTCTACAAAAAAAGCATTTAAAGTCTCTGGAATTGAAAATGTTTGTAAAGATGAAAATATACACTACATATCTCTTGAACAAGAGAATTCTTTTAAAACTTCTGTTCTCGGAAAAGAAATTTTAATTCCTAATATTGTATTAGAATGTGATTTAATTGTAAATGTTCCAAAACTTAAAACTCATGTATTAATGAAATATACAGGGGCAATAAAAAATTTATATGGGTGCATTCCTGGTGGATTGAAACCAATATTTCATAAACATTTTAATAAAGAAAAGGATTTTGCAAAATTGCTTGCTGAGCTTTATCATATAATATCAAAAGATAAAGATATTGTGACAATTATGGATGGAATTTGGGGCATGGAAGGTAATGGTCCAAGTAATGGCGTATCAATTAATTCAAAGATAATAATCGCTTCAAAAAATTCTATTGCACTTGATTTATTTGCATTGGATTATATTGGATATAGAAAAGAGGATATTTTAACACACAGATTTTTAAATGCGGATTTTGAATTAGTTGATATTGATAATTTAAAATATAAGAGTTTTAAAATAGAAAATACAACTAAAAAAATAAAATCAATTAATTTTAAAAAGCCAAAAACGGCGTTTTTAAGTTCCATTCCAATTACGTCTTATCTTCAAGATATTTTTTTTTCATTTGCAATTAGAAAAGCAAATATAAATAAAAGCAAATGTGTTAAATGTAAAGTATGTGAAGAAATTTGTCCTGTTGATGCTATTTTAAATTTACAAGTAAATAAACGAAAGTGTATAAGCTGTTATTGTTGCCATGAAATGTGTCAATATGATGCAATAGATTTAAAAAGACATATAGCAGGAATTACATTTTAATTTTTGCACTTATATATAACTTATAAAGTTATATACAGAGAGAAATTTCTAATTTCTCGATACTCATATTGAATGAACACAGATAAAAAATGCAAATAAAACTAAACATAAAAGGCACTGTGCAAGGAGTGGGATTTCGCCCATTTATATATCGAATTGCAAAAGAATGTAATTTATTAGGGCATGTAAAAA
>JAAXQB010000160.1 GCA_012329085.1 Methanosarcinales archaeon
ATGGAAGTTTATGAGAATAATATCAAAAGATCAAAAATTTTACCGCGGTGGGATGTTACTATTATGCCTACTTTTTGGTAAATTATATTATGTGAGTTACCTTACGCCCATTCGTTCGAAAATCAAAGATTTTCTTAAACTCATTCTGAAAAGTTTGAGTGTTTACGCCCATTCGTTCCAAATAAGCTTTCCAAATAAGCTTTCCAAATGAGCTATTTAAAAAAATCCGCATTCACTTATATCTTAAATAAAAAGAAGTTGTATGCCATGCTCAATAAAAAAACAAGATTATTTTCTTTGTTGAATTTTAAAGAAATATATGCTAATTTAAGATAATCGATAGAAATAGAATTTATGTTTTGGCAGGGACTATATGAATCGGGTTAACCGATAGTGTTTTTTATCACTTCTTTGAAAGTCAAATCTGAGTGTATAATATTTTATAAATTATATACAGCCAGAAAAAAATAAAAAGTCTCGTAAAGGAACACATAAACCTTATAAATATGAGAATAAATTGATGTTAGAATCAAGCTGGTCAAATGGGAGTTTAGCAAATTTCCCTATGTGTAATAATTTGTAAAATTATATACTAAAGAGAAAATTTTAATTTCCCGCATTCTTTTTCCACGCAATTAAAATTTCTTATAACTCCACTCCATTCCTCTTCCTTAAATCCTTATTGGAATTCGTAAATACCAATAATATCGCAGGTAATATTGTAAGAGAAGCAATCATACACGAAACAACGCCTGTTGCCATCATTATTCCCATATCACTCATTACAGGTAAATTTCCAAATCTAAGGCATAAAAATCCAATCGATGCCGCAATTGCCGTTATCATCATAGGATAAAACACTCCAGTTATAGCCGAAGTCATTGCAAGAGCCTTTTCATGCTTTTTTAATTCATATCTAAATCTACTTGTAATCTGAATACCAAAATCAATACCAATTCCTAAAATCATTGAAAGCACCCCAGAAGATTCTGTTGTAAGATTGATTCCAACCAAAACAAATATACCATACGCCCAAATGACGCCTATAATAATTACAATGAGTGGAATAATACCATATTTAATTGATGCAAATATTCCCAATAAAATAATTACAATTAAAACAAGACTTAACATTGCTGTTTTACCCATCGTCTCTTGTGACAATTCTGACATTCGTGCATCTTCTATTGCAGCACCTGTAACACTAATGACAACTCCATAAGGTGCATCTATTGTCATTACAGATTCTAAATCTTTTTTCAATTTATTAGTATCTAAATCATTCATAACACTAATTTGAATGAGGCTTGTAGAATAATCTTCACTAATATATCTACCAAGTTGCGATTCAATCGCTTTATTTTGATTTACAATATCTTTTACAGAATTTATAGAATTTGGAATTCTTCCATTTGTCGCACCTTTGATTACATCAGTTGCACTTTCTACGCCTAATACTCCATCGACAGTTTTTACTTGTTGAGCGATTGTATCTACGAGTTCAAGCACTTTTGGATCTCGAACATCTCCATTTGAATCTATTACAATTGTTAAGCCAGATAACAATCCCGGAAATTCATCATTTACATATTTAAATGTATCTGCAACTTCTGTACCAGCTGGAAGCCAATCCTCTGTTTGTGAAGCAACCAATTCTATTAGCATTGATTGCTGAAACATGAAAACTGTAAAAATAAGCAAAACCGCCACAACTCCATAAGTATATTTTGAAAGAAAATTTCCATATGCTTTAAATAATTTATTCATATGTTTTTCTGCCACAAGTTCAAAAGGTTCAAGCAATTTTAATATTTTTCCAATCAATCCCTTTTTCTTATGATTTTCATGCAATAAATCTGGATTGCCCCTTATTTTTTCCCTAAAAATGATAAAACATGGCGTTATAATCGTAGCTGCAATCCAACAAAAAATAATTCCAATTCCAAGTGTAATCCCTGTATCCCGAATCATTGGAATTACAGAAATTGCAAGTGAAAAAAATGCCGCTGTTGTAGTAAGTGCTGAACCAAGAGTTGATGAACCAATATCAGAAACTGCAATTGTTAATGCTTCTTCAATAGTATGTGCTCTTGCCTCTTCATAGAATCGAGTCACAATAAATACCCCATACTCTACACCAATCCCAATTAAAACCGCACCCGTCATAACTGTTGTCATTGTAATTGAAATTCCAAGAATCGTGAGTGAGCCATAAGTCCATACAACTGTAAATATTAATGGAAGAAATACAAGTATGCCTCTTGCAAGTGATCTTAAAAGAACTATCAAAAGTACAAAAATTATAATCATTGCCGCACTAGTTGTAATGATTTTATCGGATTCCATTACCTCTAATATCTCTGACATAAGTGGTGCCGATCCTGTCATTCGAATATCCACGCCCGCTGGTTTTGAAATTGAATTGACATGCCCATAGATTGAATCTGCAATTATATCAGACCCGCCATCTATAAGATTGGAATCGATTGCAACAAAAACCAACACTCCACTATAATCATCATTAAAAAATTCATTGGATTGGGGGACAAAATTAAGAACCTGTTTAACACCATCTACATCAATAGGAATGTTATTTTCAAAAATAGGTGCAATAGAATGCACTTCATAAACCAAAGGTTCTTTTTCAAGTCGTTTATGCAATTCTACAATTGAAGATATTACACTCGGATCTCTTATATCACGCAATGTGTCTTCTGCTGCAAATCTATCATTTAGAGATATTGCAATAATTATACCTTCTGTACCTCTAAATTCCTCTGTAATCCTCTCTTGTAATGCAAACACATCAACTTCCAATGGCATACCATCTCGCATATCTTCTTGAAAATGAAGATTCATTGCAGATATGCCCATAAAAAGAGTTATAAAAAAGGCAACTATGAGTATTTTTCCATAGTTGCGAATTATGAATGGGGTAGCCTTTACAAGTAAATTTTTAAAACTCATATATTACCACCTCGATTTTATATTGTTTTTCGCTTTTTCATATAAAAAATAAATATGCCAGCGATTGCTATAAAAACAACAAATCCTGCTGAAATATATGCTTTAATGCCAGCACTTCCATTATTTGTTGTTTGTGATATATTTATGCGAAGTGTTTCATCAGATAATCGTACATTACCATCATCTATATGTCGAATTTCCACTCTTTGTAAATATTCGATTGGTAATGCATCATCTTCTACTATAAAACTTAGTACAGCAGTGCCTTCTTTGTTAGGTGCAAGGGTGCCTATAAAATCTTGTTG
>JAAXQB010000130.1 GCA_012329085.1 Methanosarcinales archaeon
GGTATTTTGATAAAAGTTGTGATGCTTCTTTGCTATTAATGGTATATATTGCATCGATATTTATATTGAAACCGCATATAATTTTCATTTTTTAATTATATTTTACTCCGAAACATAGAAGTTGGTTATATATGGCTGAAATTGAGTTGAATATACTCACAAGGCAATGTTTAAATATAATAATTAACTATTATCGAGACTAACGCTCATTCGTTCTAAATGCGATATCGAAAATCAAAGATTTTCTTTAATGCTCATTCTCTTTGAGAAGGAGCTGTCAAAAAAGAAATATTTGCATGACAAGAATTTTGAGATGACAAAAATGTAAAGTTAATTGGAGATTTACTGCTGATGATGCATGGATAAAGTTATTTCGATTTTATTCGGCACTTGAAATTTGACATGACATTATTTAGCATATGTTTTTTAGCAATAGATATAACTCGCTTTCTGTATTTTACTTATTAGATTTTTCCAGATACAAATATAGTAATTCTTTTTATAAGTATATTAATGTTTAAATTATTTATAAAATTTAGCATTATTTATATACTATATTTCAACTTAAAAAAATTTAATTTGTTTCTTATCATAAAATAATTAGGTAGTATTAAAATGAAGTTATTCAATCTAATTTACAAATCTGTTTTCAACAAAAAAATTCCTGCCCCATCATAAAACCACTATGCAGCAATAAAATAAATAAATTATTCAATACAATTTACAAACCAATTTTGTAATTTTTAAAAATATAAAAAAATAAATAATATAAATTTTTATGAAAAATTGCTCATGAAAATTCTACACAATGTTTAAATATAAGAAAAAAATATATAGTTAAAAATTATTGACTGGTATTGGTAAATACTATAATAAATTTTTTTATAATAACCGATTGTAAATTATATTAAAAATTACTTCATTATTTTAGCCTTCTTTAAAGCTACTTTGATATTTGTAATTTCTTCTTTTATATCTCTATAATTTAATTCCATGTGGTCAATACTGTCTGAATTAAATTTGTCTATCCTTTTTCGTGTTTTTTCCGATTCATTTTGAATTGTTGATATGTTTTCATTTTGCTTTTCAATCATAATATCTTGCTTTTTATTAGATTCTTTTTTGAATTCTTTTAATATAACAATATTTTCATTTTGCTTTTCAATCATAATATCTTGCTTTTTATTAGATTCTTTTTTGAATTCTTTTAATATAACAGTATTTTCATTTTGCTTTTCAATCATTATGGATTGATTTTTATTAGATTCTTCTTTGAATTCCAATATAACTTCAATCAATTTTTTCAAATACTCAGATGCCGTATCCAATCTACTATCTGTTTCTCCCTCGCCTACAAGTTTATAAAAATTATCATAATCATAAGTTGCATTTGAATATTCAATTTCCATATTTTCAACTACAATTAATGTATTTCTTATATTTATTGCATCAACAAATAATTTTAAATCGTCTTCTGCTCCTTCTGCAATTACTTTAACTCTGCCATCGTTAAGATTTTGGACACTTCCAGTTAGCATAAAATTTAATGCAATAGATACAACTCGCTCTCTGTATTTCACTTCTTGAACTTTTCCAGATACAAATATAGTAATTCTTTTCATAAGTATAATTAATGTTTAAATTGTTTATAAAACTTGGCATTATTTACATGCTATATTTTAATTTAAAAAAATTTAATTCTTACCCCCTCATAAAACCACTATGCAGCAATAAAACAAAACAATTTATTATAAGTTATAAATCTATGTCTCAACAAAAAAATTTATATAAGTTAAATCTATAAATAAATTTTACAATTTTTAAAAATACGAGAAATTAAAAAAGTTCTCTAACTCATTCTGAAAGAATGAGTGTTAAGTATATAACTTTACAAATTATATACTAACGCTCGTTCGTTCGAAAACCTTCGGTTTTCTCATACGCACATTCGTTCCGAATGTGCTTTCCAAACGATCTATAAAAAAATAAATTATAGAAATTTTTATGATAAATTGTTCATGAAAATTCTACGCAATATTTAAATATAATAAAAAAATATATGGTTAAATTTTATTGACTGGAATTGGTAAATACTATAGGGTATAGAGAGTTTTGAAAAACCCCAAAAACTCGTAAAGTATATTAATGATGGGGTAAAATGAGAGGCAAATTAAAATTATTCAATATTTTTCATCGTATTGTATGTTATATTTTTTATTTAATAATATCGTAACCTTTAATAACTACCAATCCATATATTTTATACTATTTCAATTAGATGGTTTTAATTTTATACAATATATCGAATAACACTTATTTATTCTGAATGTTTTATCAAATATTTTCTTTAATTCACTTTTGAAAAGAATGAATGTGTATATACTATAAAAACATTTCATTAATTGTATTTATTTAAATATTTAAGCATTAAAAAAATTTTTAAAATTGAAATAATAAAAGAAAAAAAATTAATTATGAAAGAATCAAAAAAATTTGCATTTGATGTTGGTATAACTCTTTTTGCATCCGCAGTTGCTCTACCACTTGGTTTTATTATTACTATTATTATGGGGCGATATTTTGGTGCGGATGATCTTGGATTGTATCAAATGACCTCAGTGATTTATGGAATTGCACTGCTTATTGCTGCAGTTGGCATTCCTGCGGCAATGATTAAATAGAGAGGTGGAGTTTATAATTAAATACTTTATATGATTTAAGTACAATTTACTTTAATGAGGTGGTAATAATGGAAACAAGAATTGAAACAACATATATTACAATAATCTATAATCAATGAAACATATTTTTAATTCCGCCATTTCTCGTATAATGCGTATAAACGAAGTTGAAAGACAAAGTATATTATCATTAGCAGGTCAGATTGGTTTTACTTTTATTGGTTTTTTAAGCACTATGTACTTTTCCCATGTATTGGGTGCTGAAATACTTGGGGCATATTTTTTATTTCTTTCATATATTGGAATTGTTAATATAGTTGGTGATGGAGGATTTGGTGCTGCTGCCATAAAAAGAATTAGTGAAGGTAAAGAGCCAAATAAATATTTTACTGCATTTCTTTTGATAAAAATTATATTTGCAAGTTTAGTTATTTTGCTACTCTCTCAACTTCGATGGATTTTTGTTGATCTTGATGCGGGGGGGTTATTTGATTGGCTATTAATTTCAATAGGTGTGTTTGCCATACAGAGTATAGTATCTGCGGGTATTATGGGACGGGGTAAGGTTGGAGTGTCTGCAACAACTGGATTTATTAATAATATTTCACGAGTTTTTGTGCAGGTTATTGCAGTCTTTTTAGGATTTGAAATCGTAGGACTTGTTGGTGGTTTAATATTCGGGATTGTAATTGGAATAATCTTAAATTTACGATTTTTTGACCTTAAATTATCACGATTTGGATTGAGGCATCTTAAAAGTCTATCAACCTTTTCATTCTGGGTATTTTTAACATCAAGTGGTGCTATGATCTATTTGCATACTGATCGAATCTTGCTTGGATATTTTCTCGGAACTGCAGAAGTTGGTATATATCAAATTACAATACAACTTGCATCAATTGGCACATTTACTACATCATCACTTATCTCGGTATTATGGCCAAAAGTTAGTAGATGGAATGCCAATCAAGAATTTGAACTTATCGAAAAATCATTTTCAAAAGCAATTACATATTCATTAATACTTGCATTACCTATGCTAATTGGGAGTGTTTTACTTGGAGATCGAATATTATATTTCTTTTATGGTGCAGAATTTGCCAGAGGAAATATTGTATTTATGATAATATTGATTGTACAGATAGTGAATGTTTTTAATATGTTTTTTACAACATATCTTAGTGCAATGGATCGCCAAAAAGATGCTTTTAAAGTTACAGCTGCAGCGGCAATGTCTAATGTTATATTAAATTTGTTGTTAATACCTATGATTGGAATGGAAGGGGCTGCAATTGCAACTTTAGCATCTATGTCAATTAGTGCTGTTTTTGCATATTACATAATAAAAAATATTATAAATATAAAAGTGGAAGTAGATAGTTTGATTAATATTTTGAAAGCTTCGTGTGTGATGGGTGTGATTGTAGGAATTTATTGTTTATTGTTTCCATTGGATGGGATATTACTATTGCTTATTCCAATATCTATTGGAGGGGTGGTGTATGCTGTTTTAATCTTAAAATTTGATAAGAATGTGCGTGATTCAGTGAAGGGCATTTTATCAAATAATTAGATTTGTTGCTATATTAGAATATTGTTTTTATGCAAAAGATTTTATATTGAGTACGATTGTATTATATATCATGATGTGTATTACATGTGTATAAAGAACGACATTGTAATAAGGGGCATAACTATGCTATATGAGTCCAATCGAAATATTTATTAATTGTGATAAATAAAAAATATTTGTATTTGTGCAGAAGGAATATTTTGAAAAAATTGAAAAAAGTTTGATGAAAACTATTGGAAGATCGTAATATGGACTACTGGGTATAAATCTTTTGGATTTCTTGAAGAAATATAGCTTTGGCATTTAAAGAATGCGTGAATCCTGCAAAATGTGTATTACTTTCAAAAGATTCAATAACTCACAAGATTTTCAATATTTATTAAAAATATAGGTGTTGGATATGTGATAAAATTGATAAATATTGAAATGGTTTGTGGAGTATTTGGGGGTAATCGATAGTTCTGCATTTCAATTTATGGGATTGATAAATATAAAAAATGATAAAATAATTTGTTTAAAGTATAGATTTCATTTGATGAATCTAAAT
The DNA here is from genome assembly GCA_012329085.1 of Methanosarcinales archaeon. The sequence continues at coordinate 4,802 of JAAXQB010000130.1, forward strand.
GATAAAATGAGTTTATAGACATGATAACGCTTCGCATCATCCGAAAATCGATACATATCCACGCCATAAATATGTAAAAAAAGGTTCAAAGACTATCAGAATAAATTGGATTGAATGATAGTTTAATGGAAATCGAGAAAATGACCAGTCGATAATTATGTTTTATTTCTCTGAAAAAATATTCTATCTTGTGTAAGGAAGAGGAACTTTGAGATTGTTGGATTTGGAGAAATTTATGTTAATTTAAATGAATCAATAGCAATAGGATTTATATTTTGGCAGGAATTGTTGAATTAAGTTAAATGACAATATTTTTTACTCTACCTTTGAAAGTCAAGTCAGAATGAGAACAATCATTATGGGCCTTTTGGAAAATTAAAGATGTTTGATGTGTAATAGATTTGTTATGTATTAATTTCTATTTCAATATATGGCAGATAAATTTTAACTTTTTTTTGTTGACTTGTGGTATTTGTGAGGTTAAAATATTATATTGATGGTATTACTCGATGATACATATAAAAAGTTTTAAATAGCATCTATAAAAATTTCAAGTTAAAATATCATATCAATAATATTACCCGAGAATTCTTTTTGACATTATTTTTTTACACCTTTTAAAGAAAACACATATGTTGCACCAAGATATGAATGTTCATAGTTAAAATTGGGTTCAGTTTTGATTTCACTGAGTGTCATTCCATAATCATTAGCAATTTTATTCAAATATTTAAATGTAACAAAATGATTTTTACTATTTTTTTTAAAAATAAATCTACAAGCTGTTTTATACAAAACGACTCCACCATAACACACATCTTTAAAATTTAACCTTTTAATACCATTGATAAGTTTATATAAATAACATCCGCCCCCTGCATTACCAAACATAAGTAAAATTCCATTTGGCTTTAATAATATAGATATTTAGCTTGTTTTCTTTTAAAGACTTTTATATAGCTCAAGTAACTGCTTTGCAACCTTTTTTGAATCATGTACTTCTTCAACATATTTTCTACCTTTTTCTCCAAGTTCTTTGCGTAAATTTGGATTTTCGATAAGGAGTTTAAGGTTGTCATAAATTTTGTCATGAGAAGTATTCACTAATGGAATGTTTTTAGCATATTCTACACAATTTTTCCATTCTTCATTTATATAGCACAAGGTTGGTTTCATAAGTGCCATAGATTCTATTGCAAAAGCCCCATGCCAGCCAAGCATAAATTGATCCAACACAATATCACTCACATTTATCCATTCTCTTATTTCAGAATTTGATAGATTTTCCAATAATTTAAACTCAATTTCGAATCCTTCATTTATCAACAATTCAATCGCTTCTATTACATATTTTGTACCCTTGATTTCTCTATTGCTGGGCGAGTGAATGATTAATATTTTATTATCGTTCTTTTTAAACTTATTTGAAATAAATGGTTTCCAATACTCTAAATTAAATCCTAAAGGAATTGTATGATATTTTTTTGTTAATAATTGTGAATATTCAGGAAAACTAATTATTGCATCAGCATAGTTCTCCCAAAATTTTATGTTTTTTTTCTTTTTATTGATAATATTATTATTAAGAGGAATTCCATGTATATTTCTTGAACGAATGTCGCCTCCTGTAAAATGAATTATGATTTTCTTTCTAAATAATTTTAAAATATAAACATCTATTTTAAATGGTAATATAGAACTATACATATGAAAAACATCAAAATTAAGTATTAATTTTGGTAATTGAATACAAGATGTTATATTTTTTTTAAATAGTTTAATATATTTACTTCCTGTAAATTTAAATTCTATATCTGAAGGATATTGAAAAGGATGTTCTACAAATACAACTACTTTTGCATCTACTCCTATACTTCTCAAACCTTGCCTATATTCCCATTGTATTCCTGCAGTGTGGAATGGTCCTAAAAAAATTCTTAATTTATTGTTATTCATATTAATCTTCTGATTGTTTTATTATAGTTGTGATAATTGTAATTATTAAAAGCTTTTTTCATTTTTAATAAATGGTTCTATCTTGTTATTAATTACTACCTGACTTTGAAAGTTAGCTTTATATTCGCACTGTTGAACTTTTTTATATAGTTTATTGTTAGCGATTTTCCATTATTTGTATATTTTATATTGTTACCACTAACTAATTTTAAATAAAAAAAAGAGGACGACACATAGATTTAATAGTAAAATGTGCCACTAACTATGAATGGCATGTACACATATTATTATAGGGAATTCTGAAATATAAAAACTATGTTTTGAGAAAAAAATTAAAGGAGATTTCTTTCAAAGCCAGATATTAGATTAATTTTAAAATTTCCTTTTACATATCATTAGAATCTCTATTTCCAACAGAATTAAATTAATGTGTTGTATTTTAACTATTTCAAATACACTCATACAATTCAATTAACTGTTTTGCAATTTTCTTCGAATCATGCACTTCTTCAACATATTTTCTACCTTTTTCACCTAATTCTTTTCTTAATTTTGCATCCTCTATTAATATTTTCAGATTTTCAATAATGTTTTTTGGAGATGTGTTCATTACAGGATTAGATGGCATATACGATTCTAAATCCTCTTGAATATATACGCATACTGGCTTACCAAGAGCCATGCATTCAATACTAAATACCCCATACCAACCAATCAATAATTGATCAATAACTATATCCGCTTTTCTATAGTAGTCAATCACTTTATTATTTGGAATATTTTCTAATAATATTAAATTAATTTTATATCCTTCTTTTTTTAGTTTTTCAATGGCTTTTATTACATATTCTGTGCCTTTCTTTAATCTATTAGTCGGCGCATGAATAATTTTTATTGTATCCACATCATTTTCAATACCAATATAATTTAATTCATCTAAATCGATGAGATTGGGAATCCAAGTAGAATTTGGAACATATTTTAATAAATCTGGAGTTGATACAAAAACAATGTCAGCAAATTTTTTAACCATCACTCCTTCTGATTTGCCCCTAATATCAGACCCATGATAATGCATAATTATTTTTTTTCCAAGTAATTTCAAAATTGGTAAATCTATATTATAAGGTAATAAGCTATTTCTAAAATGGAAATGAAAAACATCATATTTAAACAAACATTTTACAAAATTTATACCTAATGAAGATATTATTTTTATAATTGGTGACTTCTTAGAGATATTAAGACATATATCATATTTGTAATTAAAAGGATGCTCATTAAACACCAATACATCACTTTTCAAGCCCAAATCTCTTTGTGCTCTTGATATTAGAGTTGATTGTCCTGCAATAATTTCTGGGGCATGTAATATTTTCATGTTATTTCCCTCATAATGCCTTGTCATTGAAGACAAGCACCTATCTTGCTCTAATTCTCCTTGCCGGAACTCCAGCCCAGATTTCATAAGGGGGAATGTCGTGTGTAACCACAGCTCCCGCTCCAACAATGGCACCTTCTCCTACTCGCACTCCCGGCAAGATAATGACCCCGGCACCAATGTCACAACCGTCCTCAAGCACAACTTCAGCAAACTCCAAAGGTGAAAAGTAAACTGGTATGTTCCTGTCCAATGTTTGATGTTGGGAAGTCAGAATCGTCACTTTAGGACCTACGCCTACGGCCTTGCCAATACGCAATCCTCCCGCACTATGAAAAAAACACTGCTGACCGATCCAAGTGTGATCGTCAATAACCATAGAGTTTTTGTGATAACCTTTCAGGATCGTATAGTGCCCAATATACACATTATCCCCGATTTCGATATTTTCAGGATGAAATACCAACACGTTTTTCTCGAAAACAATGTCTTTGCCTAGTCGCCGGAAATCCTTGAGCCTGAATTCTCCCGTCCCATGACTTTTGTGTATCTTAGTCGGTTTAATATTCATTTTCATCTATAATCATTTTATTATTTACTTAAATTTAAATTCTTTTTATACCAATCAACAGTTTTTTTCAATCCTTCTTCAAAACCCATTATCGGTTTAAAATCTATTAAATCCTCTGCTAAATAAACATTTGCAATATGGCGTCTTACATCTCCAATTCTTTCTTGCTCATAAACAATTGGTTTATCACAATTCAAATATTTAGCAATAAGTTTAACTAATGTTTCTATTGATACTTCTTTTCCGCTTGCGATATTTAATACTTTGCCTCTTGTACTTTTTGAATTATATACATCTATTGTAGCATTTGCAGTGTCTGTGACATACAAATAATCCCTTGTTTGTTTTCCATCTCCATAAATCACTGGTGCTTCATCGTTTAATATTCTTTGTATAGTTATCGGTATGACGCCTGCATAACTTCCTTCGTTTTGTCTAGGTCCATAATTATTAAAAGGGCGTATAATAGTTGCGTCAATGCCAAAAGTTCTACAATATGAAAATACTAATTGATCTTCTGCTGCCTTACTTGCTGCATAAGGAGTTGTGCTATTTAATGGATGTTTTTCATCCATAGGCGCATATTCACTAGTACCATATGCCTCCGATGA
>JAAXQB010000123.1 GCA_012329085.1 Methanosarcinales archaeon
CCAAATTTACCTGACAATTCTTCCGAAGAACAAATAACAGAAGAGCCAAATTTACCTGATAATAACATTTCAATTATTAACTCATCTACAATACAATATGAACGGGTTGTCGTAGGATTTAAACCTACTAAGTCTATAAATATACAAGATAGTTTAATTCAAAGCTATGATGTAGAAATATTAAGACGATGCAATGTTTTAAATTTTGTTGTTGTAAATGTTAGTTCAGGAAATGTAAATAATTTTATAACATCAATATCAAGTAATGATATTGTACGATATGCAGAACTTGATGCAGAAATTAATAAAATCAACACTTACACCCCTAATGATGCAATGTGGGGTGAACAATGGGGACCTCAACACATTTGGGCAAATTATGCATGGACTGTTGAACAAGGCAATTCAAATATATTAATTTCAATTATAGATACTGGAATCGATTACAATCATACAGATATAGCTGCCAATTATGATCCAAGAGGGCGGGATTGGGTTAACAATGACGAATCGCCATGGGATGATGAAGGGCATGGAACTCATTGTGCAGGTATTGCAGCTGCTGTGATGGATAATAATATTGGTATAACAGGTGTTGCACAAGTGAGTGTAATGGCAGAAAAAGTATTAGATAGTTCAGGAAGTGGGACTGCTTCTAATGTTGCATCTGGAATTGTTCATTCAACAGATATGGGTGCAGATATAATAAGTCTCAGTTTGGGAAGTGGTGTAAGTACAATTGTGATGCAAGATGCCGTTACACATGCATGGAATAATGGAGTTGTGGTTGTAGCTGCATCAGGAAATTCAGGTGATGAAGGTGTTAGTTTTCCTGCAGGATTTCCAGAAGTAATTGCAGTTGGATCTGTTGATCCAGATGGGCAATTAAGTTCATTTAGTAGTCATGGAGTGGAAGTAGAACTTGTAGCTCCTGGTCAAAATGTGTTATCTCTAATTCCTGGCAATGAATTTGCAAGTTATTCTGGAACTTCTATGGCAACACCTCATGTTGCTGGTGTTGCAGCATTAATTTTATCATCAGAACCGAATCTTACAAATCAAGAAGTAAGAGATAGATTGTCTTCTACTGCATTCGATCTTGGTGATATGGGCCGAGATAATTTCTTTGGATATGGATTGGTAGATGCTACAACTGCCGTTGGCGGACCTACACCCCCTCCATGGATAACTATCACATATGATGTGCCGCATGTTATGATTGGAGGATTTATAGATTTTAATGCAACCATACATCCAAAAAATAGTAATCAAAGTATAATTTGGAGTGTAGATAATAGTACAATTGGAACAATAGATGAAAATGGTGTTTTTAGTGCAAATGTAATAGGGGAAACAACTATAACTGCAACAAGTATTGTATATTCAAATGTGTCCAAAACTGTACAAGTTAGTGTATCACCACCATTAGATGAGGCATTAGATAATACTGAGCTTGTATTTACTACAAGTGGTGATGCAATTTGGTTTGGACAACGAGGCATATTTTATCATGACAATGATGCCGCAGAAAGTGGGAATATTGACAACAATCAAAATTCATTGATGCAAACTATAATTGACGGTCCTGCGCAAATTTCATTTTATTGGAGTGTTTCATCAGAAAGTGGATTTGATCACTTATCTTTTGAGATAAATGGTGTGGAACAAAATCGCATATCTGGAACTGATGCATTCTGGGAACAAAAAACCTATATTGTAGGAGAAGGAAAACAAACATTAGTATGGAAATATGCAAAAGATGGATCTGTCAGTAGAGGGGAAGATCGTGGATGGGTTGATAAAATAGAACTTATAAATTTAAGTCAACCAAATATTATCCTTAGCCCAAGTTCAGCAGAAATGATAATAGGTGCAACTTCAGATTTTAATGCAACTGTATTTCCAGAAAGTGCAAACCAAAGTGTAATTTGGAGTGTTGTTAATGAATCAGTTGGATCTATAGATGAAAATGGTTTATTCACATCAAATGCAATCGGAACTACAACTGTAGTTGTAACAAGTGCTGCTGATTTAAATCTTACTGAAACAGCAACTGTCATCGTATTACCGCCACTTCCTGAATTAAGTGAAGCCGTAGATAATAATGAACTTATGTTTGTTACAGGCGGAAATGCAGATTGGTCTGGTCAAAGAAATGAATTTATGCATGATGGCGATGCCGCAGAAAGTGGAGATATTAATAACAATCAAAATTCTTGGATGGAAACAACTATAACTAGTGCAGGCACTTTATCGTTTTATTGGATGGTTTCATCAGAAAGAAGATTTGATACTCTATCATTCGAGATAAATGGAGTAGAACAAAACAGCATTTCTGGAACTACTGCAACATGGGAACAAATTGTTGTTAATTTAGAACAAGGTACTAATGTTCTTAGATGGACATATTCTAAAGATTTCTCTCTAAGCAGAGGATTAGATCGTGGTTGGGTCGATAAAGTAGAATTCACATCAGATTCAACAATAAGTATCACACCAACTGTGTCTATTGCAAATGTGGGCGATATTATAGATTTCAATGCAGCAATATATCCAGATACCATGAATCAAAATGTTACATGGAGTGTCGATAATACAACAGTTGGAACAATTGATGCAACCACTGGATTATTTACAGCACAGACAATCGGAACTGTTGATATAATTGCAACAAGTGTTGTAGATGCAAATTTAACTGCAAATATTACAGTCGATGTTAGATTATTCACATTAATAGAAAATATACCATTTGAAATTAATGCACCTGGGTATTATATGCTGAATACAAGCTTTGATGATGCAACATTTTCAAGTGCTATATCAATAAATGCTAATGGCGTAGTGTTAGATGGAAATGGGCATACAATAGATGGTATTGATGCATCAGGTACAGTAGGTATTTCAGCTACAGATGGAGTAAATGTTGTAATTAAAAACTTAATTGTGACTGATTGGGGACGACAAGGCATTAGATTTGATAATATATCTAATGGAATGATAACCGATGTAGTCACAAACTCAAATGGAGATGGAATATTTACTACTGAATCATCTAACAATGTATTTTCAAATATTGTTTCAAGTATGAATAGAAGAGGTGTAGCCATATGGAGTGGTTCGAATAATAATTCTCTATTAAATATAACGGCAAGTGCAAATGAAAGAGATGGAATATTCTTACGAATTGACACATCTAACAATGTATTAAGAAACAATGTAATGTATAATAATGCACAAAACTTTGGTGCATGGGGTGTACAGGACATAGACACATCAAATACAGTAAATGGAAAACCTATTTACTATTTAGTAGGCGAATCAAATGTAATTATAGACTCTTCAAGTAATGCTGGTGCTGTTTATTTGATAAATAGTAATAATATAACTGTTAGAGATTTAGATCTATCTTATAATACAGATGGTATTTTCATGTATAATACTGAAAATTCGTTAATTGAAAATATCAATACACATTCAAATACATGGGGTGTACATATTTGGAATTCAAGTAATAATATAATAAAAGATGTGACTACAAGTTCAAATTTCTTTGGATTGAGACTTCATGATGGTTCGGAAAATAATATTGTGTCTCATTCAATTGTAAGTTCAAATCGATTTGGAGTGTCTATTCAAAGTTCTAATAATAATACACTATCGAATAATGATATTATAGATGCTGGATTTAGAGGATTGAATGTAGTAGGTGGATCGGCAAATAATCACATATATCTCAACAATTTTTTAAATAATTCAAGAGGTAATATTGCAGGACGGGATTTAGCATTAAATATTTTTAATTCAACTACTGAAATTAGCTACATTTTTAATGAAACTTTATTTACAAGTTATCTTGGTAATTTTTATGATGATTACACAGGAATTGATGTAGATGGTAATGGAATTGGGGATGTTGCATATCAAACTGTAGATATTTATCCATTAATGGCAACTACAAATCATTATTTATTAACTCCAACATTACTTAGTATTATACCAGAGCAAGTAACGATTGTAATGGGGGATTCTATAAATTTCAATGCAATAGCATATCCAGAACATACCAATCAATCTGTTGTATGGGGTGTATCTAATTCATTAATTGGAACAATTGATGCAAACGGACTCTTTACCGCAACTGCAATTGGTGTGGTAAATGTGACTGCAACAAGTGCTGTCAATCCAGCCATATCTTCAATTGCTTTAGTTACTATAACTCCTCCGACATTAACATTAGGTGATGCAGTAGATAATTCTGCACTTGATTTTGTTACAGGGGGGGATGTAGAGTGGTTTGGTCAAACAAATGAATTTGTATATGATGGTGATGCTGCAGAAAGTGGAAATATCACACACAGACAAAATTCATGGATGGAAACTACAGTAGTAGGACCGGGAGTTTTATCATTTTATTGGAATGTTTCTTCAGAAAATAGATGGGATTATCTATTATTTGAAGTAAATGGTGTAGAACAAGCTCGCATATCTGGGATTGATGCAACATGGACTCAAATTAGTCATGCAGTAGGTCAAGGAACAAATACCATTAGATGGACATATTCTAAAGATTTCTCTCTAAGCAGAGGATTGGATCGTGGATGGGTTGATAAAGTAGAGTTTATAAATGAAGCTACACCAAATCCAACATCAATAATAATTACACCAAGTGATACATTATTAACAATCGGAAGTGCCACAGACTTTAATGCAACAGTATTGCCAGAAGGTGCAGATCAATCAGTTGTATGGACTGTGTCTGACTCATTAGTTGGAACAATTGATGCAAATGGACTCTTTACAGCAGTAGCATCAGGTTTAACAACAGTGACTGCTACAAGTGCAATAGATTCGACTATTTTTGCAACTGCATCAGTTCGTGTGATTGAACAAGGAGTCACAGATCCTATTGATGTTAGAATCAATGGACCAATTAATATTGTAGCTGGAGAACTTACAACATATACAGCAACCATATTACCAAATAGTGCTAGCCAAGAAGTGACATGGGCGGTATTAAATTGGACTGGAAGTGGTGTAGTAGATGAAGCAGGCAATGTTTTAGGAATTAATGCAGGTAATATAATGATTGTTGCAACAAGTGTTGTAGATTCAACATTATCTAATACACTAATAGTCACTGTTGGAGCTCCATTGCCTACAAGTATGATTCTTACGCCTATTACAATGAATCTTGAAATTGGAGAAACTGATACATTCATTGCAACAATATCTCCTATTGATGCAGATCAATCAGTAATATGGGCAGTCGGTAATTCAACTGTTGGAACAATATCAAATGGACTATTTACAGCACTCACAGAAGGCACAACAACTGTAACTGCAACAAGTGCTATAAATCCAACCATAAGCGAAACTGCAACTGTTATTGTGACAACACGAGCACCATCAAGTGTAGTTGTATCTCCAAGTGAAATAGTGCTTGACATTGGAGTTAGTGAATCATTTACTTCAATTGCATCTTTAAATGTTAATCAAGAAGTGACATGGAGTGTATCTGATTCAACTATTGGCATGATTGATGAAACTGGATTCTTTACAGCACTTGCAGAAGGCACAGTGGTTGTGACAGCAACAAGTGTTGCAGATTCGACCATAAGTGGAATTGCAATAGTCACTGTGACAGAATTGGCAACAATTAAATTAACTACTGGATGGAATTTAATTTCAACACCATATAGGCTTCATTCAAATTATGATTCTCTTGATGAAATCATTGGTGCAGAAAATTACTCTTTTGCGTTTAGTTTCTGTGGAGTAAATAATCAATGGACTTTATTGAATGGATCACATATATTGTCACCATTAGATGCAATTTATGTTTCTTCAAATTATGATTTGACAATAGAACTCAAACCGCACAGATTTGCAGGACCTCCAGCTCCAACTACACCAAGGCATTTAACTGCTGGATGGAATCTAATTGGATTCTCTGGAGTGAATTCAAGACCTGTAGATGAAGCATTAGTTTCTTTGGAATTAACATCAGAAGGACTTCCAGGATACAGTCTTATTGTAAGTACGGATTGTAATATCAATAGATGGGCGTTCTTTAGAGGACATGGACCTGCACCTACTGTATTTCCAACAGAAGGATATTGGATATTTATGGAAAATGGCGATACTTTAATAGGGCCATTTCATAATGTTCAATAATTTATTGTAGAGTTTATATCTACTTTAAAGTATTTACCCATAAATATAATGGATAAATAAATGGAAGTTTGAATTTATTTCAAACTTCCAACAACTATTTTTACAATCATAAATAAGTTATTTAAATACAATTTACAAAAATAAAGGTGATATATTTGAAACATTTAAAAAAAACAATTGGTACAAATCCAATAAAATTAATAAAAGTATTTTTTGTTTTGGCAATTTTACTTTTCTCTTCAATGCCAGCTATTTATGCAACTGCAACTCCAACACTTCCTGCTGTTTTGCATGGCACTATTACTATAAACGGAATTCCTGCACCAGTAAATACAACTATTGAGGCAATTGGAGTTGAAGTTCAAACACTTCCGGGTGGAAATCCTTGGACTGTAACTGTTGTAGGGGAATATAGATTGGCAATATTAGGTCCTTCCACAGGCACAGAAATACAATTTAAAATAACAACAGTCGATAATCAAATACTATATGCAACTGAAATTTATTCTTTTATTGAGGCGGATAATATTAGAGGATTTGATTTGACCGTTATAGATCAAACACTGCCAACCCCAATAAATCAACTTCCTTTCACAATTGATGCACCAGGATCTTATATTTTAAATATAGATTCTACAAATCTTGCACAAACTGCAATAGTCATAAATTCTAATGATGTGATATTAGATGGAAATTGGCATATTTTAGATGGGGCAGATGTCTCAAATACATTTGGTGTTGCTTCATCTGATTCTACTAATATTACAATAAAGAATTTGAATGTTAATGATTGGGATTGTGGAATTTCATTTAGTAATGTATCAAATGGAATGATAACTAATGTAAGTACAAGTTCAAATTTATTTGATGGAATTTCTTTAACCGAAGGATCTAATTATAATATGCTGTCAAATATAATTACAAGTTTAAATGCATGGGATGGCATATGGATTAGAGATTCTAATGGCAATGCCCTTGAAAGAATAAATTCATATTCAAACAGAAGGGGTATTATGCTTAGTCGTTCATCAAATGCCATTATGAGAAATAATATAATGTATAATAACACTCAAAATTTTGGAGCTGGTGGCATACACGATATTGATGTTTCAAATACAGTAAATGGAAAATCCATCATTTATTTAATAAACGAATCGAATGTAATTATTGATTCTTCAAGTAATGCAGGCGTTGTATATGTAATAAATGGTCAAAATATAATTATAAAAAATTTAATTTTAAATAATAATTTACATGGTGTTTTCTTATCAAATACTGAAAATTCTGTAATTGAAAATATATATGCAACATCGAATGATAGGGGACTTGATTTAAGATCGTCAAGTGGAAATACAATCTCAAATGTAACAGTGGGACATTCACGGCAAGGAATTCTTATGTTCCTTTCAGATAACAACTCGTTGTTAAATGTATCTTCAAAATTAAATGGATGTCCTGGAACTTGTCCTTTGCAATTTATTGATAGTAATAAATATGTTGATTCAAATATTGAAAATTATGAGATAGATATTAAGAGTGGTAGCTGTATAAGGGGCATTTGGATGCACACATCTCATAATAATACACTTTCAGACATAAATATTTCTTTAAATAGAGGGGATGGAATTCTTTTATTCCTTTCAAATGATAATACATTGTCTAATGTCATTGCAGATTCAAATGATCGAAATGGGATTCATGTTCGAAGTTCAAACAACAATGTATTAACTAATAGTAATATTGCTAATAATAAATGGAATGGATATGTATTAACTAGATTTGGAAGGGCATCCAATCCCATAAACAATAGAATTTATTTTAATAATTTCATAGACAATACAATTGGGAATATTCATGGAGTTTTAGCAGAAAACCATTTTAATTCATCTAATGAAATAAATTATTTATTTAATTCATCCACTCATAGAAGCCATATTGGAAATTATTATAGCACTTATGGTGGTGTGGATTTAGATGGTAATGGAATTGGAGATACTGCATATCAAGCCGTGGATAATCATCCATTGATTATGCCAATTGAGAATTATGAAATTGTAGATGGGGTGAGAGGAGATATTAATGGCGATGAGACTGTTAATGCAGCTGATGTAACATATTTAGATTGGCACATACGAAGATTTCCAGGATTTAATATAATTTATACGAATGGAGATATTAATGGCGATGAGACTGTTAATGCAGCTGATGTAACATATTTAGATTGGCACATACAAAGATTTCCAGGATTTGATGTGATAAATTGAATTATTAATAATTTCAGTAAGCAAAATATAACATAAAAGTGTATGTGTTTAGCTCCTTAAAATCGATGTCATAAGGATGTTTGGTTACATGTATTTTTGCAGATAGTCGCAAGTTTTAAATTCAAAATCGATATCAATGGGGGCGTCCTTATAAATCCTCAATTATGTTAAATTTAACTTATTGTGGCTATTGATAGTGAAATATAGTAGCTAAACACATACATAAAAGTTAATGTTTTGCTTATTGCTATTATTTTTTGACCAATTCATAAAATATAAAAATATATATTTAAAGAAATAATAATTATTTTATTTTTTATATAAAATCTATATATTATTTACACATATTTAGATAATTGCATAAGTATATATTATTCTAAGAATTATATTTATTTATTTGAATAGGGCAATTTACGACAATATATTTTATTAAAAGAATCAATTTTCGCAATATTCCTCCTTTTTTCTTTATAAAACTAATTTGAAATTACATAATTAATGAAAACATTTATATGATGTGCAGTGATATAGTAAATTAAAATATATTATAGTCACCTAACATATAATTTATAAGAATTAAATTTGAAAAGCATATTCAATTTAAATACAGATTTTTCATTTTTAAGTAAAAAGGAGAATGATTATAAATTTCTACAATATTTTGCGATATTGTAATTATTAGAATATAATATATTCCAATAGTAGATATATAATTTAAATGATTGGTATTATACATTACCATTCATTTATTCTAAATAGTTATTTAAAATTAAAAATTTGTAACCATTTTAATTTTACAGAGTTTGAATAAAGGCATATTTATATCGAATGTAATTAAAAACAATTCAATAAATTGAAAAAAAATTTGTGTATAATTTTAAAAATTATATGTAGAGGCTGTCCCAAAACTAAAATCATGTGTACAAATTGATTAATATTTATCACATTTAGGATAATATTATTGAAATTATAATTAATAATTGCCCAATTAGGATAAAATGTGACTGAATCATATAATGTAAATTAATTTTGGGACAGCTTGTGCAATTAAAAATCATTTTTAAATGACATTGCAGATCTGTAAAAATAAAATTAAACTTTCGTGAAAGGAAACTGCTTTGAATTTAAGAGTTGTACAAATCTACAAATAATCAATAATGGTACAATAATCTCATTTTTGATTAAAAATACACAATTATATTATAAATTATAAACAACAAATAAAAAATTTAAATTAAGGTAAAAATATGAAAAATAATACTACTAAAAACCAAATTTCAACAATATTCATTTCGTTATTAATTATTGCATCTGTAATGGTGGCATCTATAGATTTTGCAAGTGCTTGTAGCGGTACAAGTGGATGTGGGCGATGCGTTAATCCTTGCAGACCTGCACCACTATATGTAACTGTTGTACCTGACGAAATAATACTTGAAATAGGAGAAATTAAAATATTTAATACTACAATAGGACCACAAGGAGTTAGCACATCTATTATATGGACAATATCAGACGATTCGATAGGGATTCTATGTGATGGAGTGAGGGAAGATATATTAAGAGGAACTTCTATTGCATTTATGGGGTTATCTACAGGTGTAGCAACAATAACTGCAACAAGTGCCGCAGATTCAAATATATTAGGAACTGCTGTTGTTACTGTGGTAGCTCCCGTAACGAAACCTATATCAAAAAGTAATAATCAAAATGTTGGTGAAGGAGGAACTGTTGCACCAAACGAATCAATAAAACAAGATAAAGAAGGGCAAGAAATAAAAGCTAACGAATCAACATTGGAAAATATAAAGGAATATGTTACAACAGTTAATGAATCAATAAAACAAGGCAAAGAAGATCAAATTACAGAAGATATGAAAAAGGAATTTGAAGCAGCTGCAGAAAAACTTGCACCTGTGGATGTAGAGCAAGAAACTCCATCTACACCAGGATTTAGTATAATTTCAGTAATAATAGGATTGTGTATTGCAATAATCTATAAGAAAAATAAAAATAATTGATTTGATAATTAGATGATGGGAGTTGCACATCAAAAAATCAATTAATCGGTATTGATTAATATTTTTAGCATTTGATTTAAAATTGACACATTAATTAAATGGTATAAAAATTTTTTTACAATCAATGTTAAATTTACCTAATAAAATAAAAATTTCGCCATAGAAATGATTTTATGAAATACAAATATATGCCAATCAATAGAAAAATAATGAGTGTGTGCATGTCATTGATGATATTATTGACAACACTCACTCCAATCACATCAATAATAATTGCACCACAAGAAGTTACACGAATAGAAATCACTCCAGATAAGGTAATATTAAATATTACTGAACAAATTGATTTTGATATAAATGCATATCCAAAAGGTGTTTATTTAAGTAATGTGACATGGGGTGTATCTAATTCTGAAATTGGATTTATTGATTCAAATGGAGTGTTTACAGCATCTGATGTTGGAAACACAACCATAATTGCTACAAATGGCAATATGACTGCAACGGCATATATTAGTATAAAACATAAAACACAAACTTTTTTTGAAGATAATGTTACAACACAATTAGCAGAAGATAATGTTGCACAGTCAATAGATTCAAACATCACATATTTAAACATCAAACAAAATAATCCTATAACAGCACAAACTTTATCACAATATGTGTTTTCAATTAATGAAACTAAAGAAATTTCAATTGGAGAAAATACAACATTCAATATTACATTAAACACGCCTTTCGATCGTCAGGGGATACATCTTATAAATGTCAAATTTAGAATTGAATTAACAAACAATTTAGTAGGGGAAATCATATATTACACTCCCCCTGAACAAGGGAGTACACTAACTATACCTCCTTATATGCCAATCGATGAAATTGAAGTAATCATATCGCACTTATCTGGCTTAGGACCTGCAATAAATTTAGGAGCTATTAAAGTCAGAGGTGATGCAACAGGTAATACAAAAATTAATATATCTGGCATTGAAGTTAAACTATGGCATCCTATTAGGGATACAATAACTAATTTTGAAAATCAAAATGGTACGCTTGAAGTGATGCTATTGCCCTTAGAAAAAATAGAAATCACTCCACAAAACACATCTATACTTTCATCATCAAAACCAATTCAATTCACAGCAAGTCCAACACCTTTTGGACATCCATTAGAATATTTAATTTGGGAAGTTAGTAATAATTCAATTGGAACAATTGATGTAAATGGATTATTTACGCCAATTTTACCGGGTATAGTAAATATAATTGCAAGGCATGGAAATATAACTGCAAACACAACACTTACAGTATTACCATCTTTAAGAGATGGAGTGGATAATATTGAACTTACTTGGAATACGGATGGATGGGAAAATTGGTTTTTGCAAAATACAATTGCATTCTACGAGGGGGATGCTATAGAAAGTGGAGAGATATCTCATAGACACTATTCATGGGTTGAAACTACAGTAGAAGGACCGGGAAATCTATCATTTTATTGGAATGTTTCATCAGAATTTGAAAAAGATTTTTTAATATTTAAAATAAATGGAATTGAACAAGATAGAATTTCAGGAACTAATCATACTTGGACTCAAAAATCGTATGAATTAGATTCAGGTATTAATGAACTTAGATGGAAATTTATAAAAGATGCATCTGTTAGTAGAGGGACAGATAGTGGTTGGTTAGATAAAGTAGTATTTGAGCCAATATTTTCAAAAATAAATATCTCCCCAGATATAACAGAGATAATCATAGGTCAAAATAGAGATTTTGATGCAATATTATCTCCAGAAAGTATTGATCAAACTGTAATATGGGGTATCGATAATGAATCTATTGGAATAATAGACTCTCAAACAGGAGTATTTACAGCAAGGGCAATAGGCACAGCTAATATAACTGCAACAAGTGTTATAGACAATAATTATTCAGAAAATGCAATAATTCGCGTAGTAGCAAATCCACATTCAATAAATATTACACCATCTA
>JAAXQB010000359.1 GCA_012329085.1 Methanosarcinales archaeon
ATGATTCATTTTAAAACCAACCAAAATAGTATAGATGAAAAATTTGAAATACCTACACATCAAATTGGTTTAGAGAAAATAGCAACTTTACTTTTAGATAACAAAATAGGAGTTATAAAAAATGCTAGCGAAATAAATGTGGTTGGACATAGAGTAGTACATGGTGGTAGTAATTTTGCAAAAACAACATTAATTAATCAAGAAGTAAAAGATAAAATTAAAGAGCTTTTTGCCTTAGCTCCTTTACATAACCCGACAAATTTAATTGGTATTGAAGTAGCTGAAAAGATTTTTCCTAAAGCAAAACAAGTAGCAGTTTTTGATACTGCATTTCATCAAACCATACCCGAAGTTGCTTACAAATATGCTATTCCGAATAAGTTTTTTGATGAAAATCAAATTCGACTTTATGGCTTTCATGGTACTAGTCATAAATATGTTTCCGAAAAGGCAAATGAATATTTAAATAAAAGTGATTCTAAAATTATTACTATTCATTTAGGAAACGGATGTAGTATGACAGCAATTAAAAACGGAAAAAGTATAGATCATTCTTTAGGTTTTGGACCAATGAATGGTTTAATTATGGGTACTCGTAGCGGTGATATTGACCAATCGGTTATTTTTTATTTGGTAAAGTCACTAGGTTATTCTATTGATGAAGTAAATAACATTTTACAAAAAGAAAGTGGTATGTTCGGTTTAACCGGATTTAGTGATTTACGTGAAATTGAAGATGAAGCTGAAAAGGGTAATAAATTTTGTGAGTTAGCTTTACAGATGAATGCGTACCGAATTAAAAAATATATTGGTAGTTACGCAACTATAATGAACGGTTTAGATGCTATTATTTTTACTGCTGGAGTAGGTGAAAATTCTTCGGTAATCAGAAAAATGGTTTGTACTGATATGGATTTTTTAGGTATAGAACTTGATGAAGAAAAAAACGCAATTCGAAGTAAAGAGATTAGAGAGATTAATAGAGAAAACTCTAAAACAAAAATTTTAATAGTTCCTACCAATGAAGAAATTGAAATTGCGAAACAGTCGTATAATTTGATAAGTTAATTTACAATATGTTTTTTTGCCAATTAAATGCTGTTTTATAAAATAAATTTATGATAAATACATGTTGGTTAGAGCACTAGAAGCATGCATTGAGGTGTTTATTAGGTAATTAAAAATAAGTATTTATAATAAAACTATATTTTTTAGCGTTATTTAAGGCAATGTAATCTAAAATGATAATTTATTTAGACTTGCAAAAAAACTAAATTGCTAAAAAATGGAAAAGTCAAATCCAGAATTTGAAAAGAAAACTCGCCCCCAAAAGAAAAAATCAAAACTTATCCGACTGGATAACATCGATTTGCTTAATGCAGAAATGGAATATGAAAAATATTTTAATAGAATTAGGTTACTAAGCAAAGGTGTTTAAATTGCTAAGCTTAAAAAAAAACATACCTAATACTTGGTTTTATCTTCTTTTTCTTGCCAAATTTGAAAAGCTTTTAAAGCCTCATTTCTATTTATTTGCTCGAATGGTATGCTTCTTTTATTATAATCTAAAGGTAATTCTTTATAGATAAAGGCATCATCAAAACCAATATTAGCGGCGTCAGTTTTATTACTGCCAAAAAAAACTTTATCAGGTCTAGCCCAATAAATAGCACCTAAACACATTGGGCATGGCTCACACGAAGTATAAATAATACAACCATCTAGTTGAAAAGTGTTTAAATTTTTACAAGCATCTCTAATGGCTGTAACTTCAGCATGTGCTGTTGGGTCATTGGTTGAAGTAACTTTATTGTTTCCTTTGCCAATAATTTCTCCGTCTTTTACAATAACACAACCAAATGGACCACCTTCATTATTGCTCATTCCTTTTATAGCTCTTTTAACAGCTTCATTCATAAAGTGTTCATGATTTATAGTTTCATAATCATTTTCATTTTGTAAAGCTTTGGCAGCTTCATCTATAAATTTTTTATTGAAATTATTACACATAATTTATATGTTATTTTATTAAAATTTTAATTAAAATGGATTTTAAAAGTATTAATTTTCATAGAATTTCACAACATTTTCTCCAGTAGATTTTTTATAAGCACGGTACATTCCTGCAGTATTAAAATCCCATGCAATATTAGCATTTTTATCTAAAGAAATCATTCCTCCATCTCCGCCAAGGCTATCAATTTCAACATGTATTACTTGATGTAAAGCTTTTTGTAAATCATACTTTTTATGTTGCATTAAACTTGAAACTTGATGAGCAGCTAAAGTTCGAATAAAGTACTCACCAGTTCCTGTAGAAGAAACACCACATGTTATATTATTTGCATAAGTACCAGCGCCAATTATTGGTGAATCTCCAATACGACCAAATTTTTTGTTGGTCATACCTCCTGTTGAAGTTCCTGCAGCGATATTTTGATTTTTATCAATAGCTACACAGCCAACAGTACCAAATTTATGATTGTCAATTAACGCCTTGTCTAATTTATTGGTTTCTAATAATGCATGTTTTTTACCTTGAACTTTTAATAATTGTTGGTAGCGTTTGTCAGTAAAAAAATAAGATTCGTCTTCAAACTTTAAGTTATATTGTTTGGCAAATATTTCAGCACCATGACCCGATAACAAAACATGTCTTGTACTATCTTTAACTAAAATAGCAGCATTTATTGGGTTTTTAATACGCGAAACTCCGGCAACAGCACCCGAATTTAAAGTTTTTCCATCCATAATTGAGGCATCCATTTCTTGTTTGCCTAAGCTATTAAATACCGAGCCTTTTCCGGCATTAAACAATGGAGAATCTTCCATAATATTAATAGCTTTTTGAACAGCTATTATTGCGGTTCCGCCGTTTTCTAAAACTTGATACCCAGCATCTAATGCTTCTTGTAATTTATTGGTGTATGCTGTTTCCATTTCTAGAGTCATATATTCTTTTTTAATGGTGCCAGCACCTCCATGAATTACTAGTGCAAATGGAATTTCTTTGGGTAAATTTTTAGTTTTAACTTCTTTTTTTATCTCATTATTACAGGCTGTAAAAAGTACTAATATTAAGATAAAAACAGTAATTTTTTGTATTTGATTCATCATTTTGTTATGTTTTAAAAGTTAATAAAATTAAGTTTTTATTTTTAATAGAAAATCTTTTACGGCTGCCCAATATGCTTCGTTATTGTTATTGTCTTTCCATAATGCTTTAGACCCGTGTTTGCCTATTTCATTGGGTAAAAATGATTTTTTTTCTTTTCTAATGGCATTGTATATATTTTTCCATTGCTCTTTTTCGTTTTTAGCTGAAGTAATAAAAACAGGGCATTCAATTCTTTTCGCATATGTTTCAATTTTTTTGCCATTTATTTTAAAATATTCTCCTGGTGAAAATGCTAAAATTCCATCAACGCCATTATAGTGAGTACTTCCTAAAAAGAAGACTATAGCGGCTGAGTACGAGCTTCCCCAAAGGATTATTTTATCTGGTTTTACACCATGTTTCACATATAAATAGGCTGCTTGAATATCAGGAATTGCATCTATATATTCAGTAGGTTTATTCAATTTTACAGCTTCTAAATGTGTTTTATTAATTACGCCATTTACTTCTTTACCTGATCTTTGATCTATTGCCATACAATTAAAACCAAGTTCATTTAGTTTAGGTGCAATACTACGATATTCACCGCGGCTAAAACCTGCTTGATGATATAGAATAATAAAAGGTGCTTTTGTATTATATGTCATATAAAGGTCAGCAGTAATTTTTACACCATCATTAGCTTTAAAATGAACAGTTTTTTGTGCGTTTATACTAAAAATTAGGAAAAATAAAATAATTGAAGTTATTAATGTTTTATTCATAGCTTAAGTTTGTATTGCATATTTTAATTAAAAAAATCACTACATTTTTAATAATAGTAACAATCATAAAAAACTCCCAAAACTAATGAAGTTAAGGGAATTTTATACTGAAATATTTATTTTCTTTTGAAGGAAAATATATTTAAACTTTATCTCAAGAAAAACATTTTATTTACTCCATTTAGCTATGGATTCATTATTCATTTTTACATAATTGGCATTACCAGCTTTTTCGGCAACAGCTAAAGATGTTTTTGCAGTTGCTATTGCGCCTTTTTTATCTCCCATTTTGGCTTGAATTAATGATTTTTGCCTTGTCATCCAAAATGCATCTGGGTTCATTGCTACAGCTTTATTTACCCATTCTAAAGCTTGTTTAAGATCTTTATTGATGTCGTAAAAATATCTAGCGGCACCAAAATAGTCGTTTGCAGTTGGTCCAGCTAAAACTTTTTCAATACTTTTCATGGCAATTTTTTCGGTAGGGACATTAATTTTAACAGATATTAATGTGTTTTCCCATAAAATGAATAAAGACCCATGATTTGGATCTGCAAGACCGTCAAAGCCCATTTCAAATGTTTCAAATTCAAAAGGTAAAATTTGTGGTTTAACAGAAGTTTTTAATGCAACTTTACTATCATCCCATTCTCTTGGTAAACCCCAGTTTTTAGCATCGCTATAAAAAATAATATCCCAAGAATCTTTATTTGGTATAGTATAAATAGCATAAGCACCTTTTTTTAAATCTTTACCGTCAATTACAACATCGGTACTAAAAGTGATTTTGGTATTTGCATTGGCTCCAGTTCTCCATTTTTTACCAAAAGGGACTAAATCACCAAAAATTGTACGACCTCTCATTGAAGGTCTTGAATACTCTAAAGTAACATCGGTTAAACCAATTTTTTGCTCAACTTTAGATGCAGGGCTTGGTTGTGGAGTTTCAATTTGTGCTTGTAAAGTTATACCTGTAAATACAAGTAATAATGTAAGTAGTTTGATTTTCACTGTATTACGTTTTTAAAATTAGTATTAAAACATAAAATTACATTAAATATATAGAAAGTTGTTGATGCTATATTTTTTTAACAAAATTTTATGAACTGTATTTCTTTTTTCGTAGGTAATTGAAAATAAAGCCAAAGACACCTAAAATAGCTAATGGTAAAATAATATTAAAAACTTGCCAAAAGCTTCTTTCTTGGAAGGCTTTTTCTTTATCTAAAAATTGAATTTGTAAATTTTTTGTACGAAGTTTTAAAACGCCTGAATCATCTAATAAGTAATGTACTGTATTGAGTAAAAAGTTAATATTTCCGTAAGGTTGGCCTGTCCATTTATCTTTGTTTAAAGGGATTGGTTCTCCTTTAAAAGTTTCGTTTGCAATAATATCGCCATCACTTATTACCACCATTTTATTTGCTTTACCTATTTGCTTAAAATTATTTAATTCAAATGGTTTTATTCTTTTCGCATAAGCGGAATTAAAATTACCTTCTAATAAAACACCAAAAATACTATTAGAATTATTAAATTCGTCTTTGTTTGGTTGGATAGCAATTTCATTTAATGAAATATTTGTTGGTGTGCCAATTACTTTGGCAAAAGGAGAGCTTTGTAATAGTATAGTTTTTGAAATGCCATTATTTAAAGTATCCATAGTACTTGGAAATTTTAAAAGTATTGGATCTAAATTTGTGGTAATTGGGTTGTTATTATTTGAAATAATTAATGGGAAATATAGCCATGGAAAATCTTGATATTGTGTTTGATTTCCTGTATTACCTGAAGCTAATCGTATGGTTGAGCTATATAAATCTTTTGTTACATCGTAATTAATTCTTACACCGTAATTAAATAGTAAATCGGTTAAATTTAAATCACGATTTAAAGCGAGTGATTTACCATTAATCATCAAACTATCCATTTCGGCATGCACATTGTCTATTAGCCAAAGTGTTTTACCTCCGTTAATAATATATTGGTCAAGTGCTAATTTTTCTTGTTCAGTAAATGGTTTTGAAGGTTTGGCAATAATGGATAAATCATATTTTGAAAGATCATTTAAAGTTTTTTGAGGATTTATTTGAACGGAGTCTAAAGTAAATTCGGCTAGTTTATAATAAGTTCCTAATTCTTTTAAAAAACTATATAAATAAATATCATCTAATTGAC
>JAAXQB010000320.1 GCA_012329085.1 Methanosarcinales archaeon
AAATATTGAAAAGAAGGCAGATTTGGCAATAATATAATCGCAGAAGTATCATCATCGCCCATTCATTCCGAATGAGCTGTCGAAAATCAGAGATTTTCTCCTACGCCCATTCATTCCGAATGAGTTATCAAAATATGAAGATCGATTGCCACATAGGAAAATCCAAAACTCGTTGGTGCGACAACATGATATATGCATTAGTCCTGCAACAATACTTAATCTTACACGGCGTGCAGCTGAAGCGGTTCAATATAGAATATGATGCAATTCTAAATCGAGTTCGTAATGCTTCTATCCTCTATGTGGATGAAACTTCAATTAATGTTCAAGGAAAAAAGCATTGGATATGGACATTTACTACACCATCAGAAACCTTTGTTGTAATTAGAAATAGTCGTGGTACAAAAGTTCTAAGGGAAGTTTTAACAAAATTATTTAAGGGAATAATCGTATGCGATGAATGGAAACCATATGCTAAATTTACAAAGAAGATCCAACGATGTTGGTCACATTTATTACGAGAATCGATAGCTATCGCTTAAGAAAATTATTGAGGCAATTCCACTTCATAACGCACTTAAAAAACTTTACAAGGAATTGATTGATGTAAACGCTCATTCGTTCGAAAACCTTCGGTTTTCTCATACGCTCGTTCGTTCGAAAATCAAGATTTTCTCATACGCTCGTTCGTTCGAAAATCAAGATTTTCTCATACGCTCGTTCGTTCCGAACGAGCTTTCCGAACGAGCTTTCCGAACGAGCTTTCCGAACGAGCTTTCCGAACGAGCTTTCCGAACGAGCTTTCCGAACGAGCTTTCCGAACGAGCTTTCCGAATAATCTATTGAAAATAATCCTCCTTCTGAGATACAAAAAATGCTATTGCATGATGTACAAGCAACGCTTGAGCAATGGCTTAAAAAAGAATATGTTGATGAAAAAGTGAAAAGTTTTATCGGAAAAATTAAAAATGGATTCGATTATTGGTTCACATTTATCACTCACATAGGTGTAGAATTCACCAATAATAGGGCTGAAAGGGCACTTCGTGAACATGTTGTTTAAGCGTCAGATAGTGGAAACGCATGCGAAATGAGAAAGGTACAATGATTCATGAACGGCTTATGAATGTGTTTGCAACAAGGATGCAACAAGGATATAATAGCCTTCAAATGATGAATGGTATGCTTAGTAGCTAAACACATACTATTCTTTTAATTTTTCATCATCATCCAAAGTATATTTCATTGCATCTTGATACATCTTAACAATTTTTTCAACATATAAATCTGTGTGATTTCTTGCATCGATTACTATTGCACTCAAACCCACATCAAATAAATCTGGCATATAATTAATCAAAGATAATTCAACCGCATTAAATATGTGAATTTTTGATTCACTATCTTCATATATTGGAAATATTTTTCCTTTACTATCTTTAAGTCCAAGAAAATTTCGATTTTGAGTGAGATTCTTGCAATATTTAGAAAAAAACGAATCCTTAGAAATCATAACTTCAAGATTTCCTTGCACAACTAATTCAAGATTGCATATTTTATCAGTTTTGTAGTCCAATTTCGACATTAAATTTTTAATATCATATATTGAAAGTTCAGACGACAAAGTAAGCGTATCAAACATAGAAGATAATTGACTTACAGTATAATTATTAAATACATTCAATCCATACGACCCTGAAATTTTTAAACTTGATTTAAATTGTTTAAAAATTGAAGTAATACAATCTATCATTATTTCTTTCAATCCAAATTTAATGAGATTATGAATGCTATCTATTATCATTTCCAAATTTTCCATTTCTGAAATAAATGGCAACTTCCATATAAATTGAGACCGTTTATTTTTTGAACATATTAAAATTGCTTGTTTTATAATTTCTGTTATTTCTTTTGAATCTTCTTTAAAATTTATTTTCGGTTCAAAATATATTCTATCACACTTAAAGCTTACAGCAACAGTTAAAGCATCTATACTATCTACATATATTGCAAGGCAAGGAACTTTTTTCAATTTTTGTATAGAATTTTTTTCAATATCTACAAAATTTAAAATTTTATTCTTATTTGGTATATCGATAGATTTTGGAATATAACTTTCAAGTAATGCATTTGCACTTTTTTCCAATAAATTCCTTCTAAATTCATTTATTTTTCCAATTGGTGCAAACTTATTTTTTGAAAGCTTTATATTTACATAGCTAACTTTAAATGGCGTTCCTTTTGATTTACGAAATTGTTTTTCAAATTTTGATTCTGTTAGCGGATTATTTCGTGCATCCTCAATACTATTTTTTACAACCAATTTACATTCAATATCTTTTAAATTTTTTCCTTTAAATTTTGAATGTAATCTAATAGTGTTATCTTCTAACAATTCAATATCAATACAAATAGGAATATCATTAAATTGTGGTTTAGAAATTATATTCTTATATTTTTTTATTAAGGATTGTTTTCGTGTTAAATACACTCTTGCAAAATCAATAGGATTGCCAATATCCAAATACATGATATTTTTTACAATTTTTGGAGCTTTATTTATCATTAATCCTTGCTTTTTTAAACCATCCTCAGATAAAAATAAAATTCCATCCCCTTGTTCAAGGATCAATTTAGATTTTAATTTAATTAATACTTTTTTATTTTTATAATCGTATGATATTACATCTCCGATATAAAGCCCTCTGTTATCTGGTTTATCTCGTGCCATTACTGTTTTGCATTCAAGCATATACCCTTGTGTAAATTCACGATTAAATGCAAGCTTTAAATCCATAATATCTTGAGTAGATGGTTTAAAAGTGCCTTTTGCAATGTTATCTAATGCTTTTCTGTAAATATCTGTGACAATTGCAACATACAAAGGAGACTTCATTCGCCCTTCTATTTTGATAGAATCTACATTTCCTACAATGGATGGGAGTTTTTCATAAACAGATAAATCTCGCGTTGAAAGTAAATATTGTTCTTTAAGTGGCACATTGGAAAGTTCAATAGGTCGCCCATATTCATCTTTTTTACCAACTAAAAGAGAGTATGTTTTTCTACATGGTTGTGCACATGCACCCCTATTTCCGCTTCTTCCGCCCAATACGAACGAAATAAGGCATCGTCCTGAATATGAATAACACAATGCACCATGCACAAAAACTTCAAGTTCAACATTGCAACTTTTAAGATTTTTATATGCTTTTTTTATTTCTAAAAGTTTGGTTTCTCTTGCAAGAATAACTCTTTTAATTCCAAGTTCTAATGCATATTTTACACCATCTTCTGAATGTATTGCCATTTGTGTAGATGCATGTATTGGAAGATTTGGAACGATTTCTTTGCTAAGTTTAACAACTCCAATATCTTGCACAATTATTGCATCTGTGCCAATTTCATATAACCAAATTAAATAATCTGCAATTCTTTTAAGTTCTACATCTTTAATTAGCGTGTTAATTGTGACATAAACTTTTACATTTCTTAAATGTGCCGTAGTGATTGCATTTTTAAGTTCTTGCTCACTAAAATTTGTTGCAAATTGCCTTGCACCAAATTCTTTGCCACCAAGATATACTGCATCAGCTTTTGCATTTATTGCGGCAAATAGTGCTTCTTTTGAACCACATGGGCTAAGAAGTTCAGGTATGCTTGCTTTTTGCATAAATCTTATAATTTTCTTATACTTTTTCGTATAATTCCATGCAAAGTTTGAACTTCTCTTGGAAGTAATTGTGCGCGTCCAAAAATTCGTTTAAGCATAAGCATTGTTTTATCTTTTTTATGGATTGGATATTCAATATGCCCCATCAATCCATATATGTGTTCATAAAGCAATTCCAAATCAAATTTATCTGCAAGAGGCATTTCATTTTGTATTGCATTGTCATGTTTAGAAAGTTCATAAAGCATTATACAAACAGCATGCGACAAATTCATAATAGGATATATAATAGAAGCAGGTATTATTGAAATCATATCACATAATTTAAGCTCTTCATTTGTAAGCCCACAATCTTCTCTTCCAAATAATATTGCAATTGTGCCATCTATTCCTTTTAATTTTTCTCGTATTGATTCAGGAGAGTAATATGGCATTCGTATATGTTCATCATATTTTGAGCTTTTAATACCAGTTGTGCCAATTACAATATTCGCAGACCCTATTGCGTCCGATATTGATTCAACAGTTCTTGCATTATTAAGAATATCAGAGGCACCAGCAGACATTGCTCTTGATTCCCCTTCAAGAACACATGGATTTACAAGTATCAATTCATTAAATCCAAAATTTTTTATAACTCTTGCAACTGAACCAACATTTCCTTGATATAGGGGATCTACAAGTATAATTTTTATGTGGAGTGTCATTTTTAAATTTTATATATGGGGCGTTCGTTTTAAAATGCGATATTTAATATGCTATCAAATTTATAATAGATAGATATGGATGATTTTATAGATTTTATGCCACTTATCATTTCATTACTCATTATGTTAATTGGCTTAATTAGTATGATATTTACTTTTTCAATTGGAGCATCATTAATTTTAATTGGAATGGTTGTTTATGGTTTCCTTGTTGGATTTGAACCATTTAGTATATGGTTTTGGATTGGGCAGATTGTTTTATTAGTAACCATATTTGTTATAGAATATGTGGCATCTATAATTAATATAAAATATCACAAAGGCTCTAATTTATCAATTATTGGATGCATTATTGGGTGCATAATAGGTTTATTTACTTTAAATATTTTTGGAGTTCTTTTAGGTGCAATTTTTGGTGCAATAGCAGGAGAAATGGTTAATAAAAAGCCACTTAATCAGGCAATAAAAATTGGAATGTGTGCAGCGGTAGGATTTATAATTGGGTGGATATTACAAACAGTTATAGGGATTGTCATGATTGCATGGTTTCTATTTGTGATATTTTAATTGCCACGACCATATAAATAATAAAATATTCAATATTTTTTATTTTTATAATATCCAATTCCAATAAAAATTAATGCTAATGCAACTATTACAAAATGGATTGGTAGCGTAATTATTCCATAGGCTTCAAAATAAACTTTTGCAAATAATCCAATTATACATAGCATGGATATTGCAATCCACTGTTTTGGTTTGAGTTTTTTAAATGCATTTTCACCTTTGATAGAATGTTTATGCAGATATTCAAATATAATGCATACAGCACCAAAAAGAGTTGCGTATTGAATTACATGCCCTAATGTAAATAAAAAGCCCATATAAAAATATTCACCCTTAATTATTCCAAAAACATCTTCTAATGAAAAATCTATAACAATTAAAATTGCAATAATCATTGTAGTGTATTGCAATGCATCTAAAACATAAATCCCTTGTTTTTTCTTTTTTATAATTGAATCACAAAACGATTTATAATCACTTCCAATAACTTCTTTTATTGGTTTTTTGTTTTTTTCAGATTCAATAAAAGAATTTAATATTTGCCAAAGTGTTTTTTCAATATCAATATCATTTTTATTTTTAAGTTTTAAGTATGTGATAATGTCTTTGAATATCGCATGATTTTTCTTTGATAGTTTTTTACTTGATTCTTTTAGTATATTTGAAGATTTTGTAGTGTTCATATTTTTAGTATTTTATGCATAGCATCATTCATAATCTTTATTATATTTATAAATATGTGAAATTTTTTAATTTTTTATGTGTTTAATTACACAATGTTTATTTATAATGAGCGTATTTAATAGTAGCATATTATAGATGCAACATGTTTAGCATACAAGATTGTATTTTTTTTATTTTTAAAATACATATGTCCTAAATATGCCTCGGTGGCTCAGCCTGGCAGAGCGAGTGATTTGTAATCACTAAGTCGCGAGTTCGAATCTCGCTCGGGGCTTTTTTTATTTATTTTTATATCATATATGAAAATCTTTGATTTTTCAATATTTTTTTAGAGTATATAATTTATAAAATTATCTACTGAAATAAATTTCTTTTTTTCTCGAAAATATTTAAATATAATTGCCATGCATCGATATGCATGTTTTTTTCCATTCGCATTTTCCACAAAGATTTAAAATATTTATATCTGTTTTAAGTTCATTTTTAATAAAATAAAAGATTTTTTGAGCATTAATTATTTCATTTTCATTCAATTTAAAATATTTTAAAAAAGCCAAATCTTTCATTACAA
The DNA here is from genome assembly GCA_012329085.1 of Methanosarcinales archaeon. The sequence goes on from JAAXQB010000320.1 coordinate 6,203, forward strand.
TTTCTGTTTCAGATGTGTAATCTTTTTTACAGATTCCACAATTATTATGTGGGCAATATTCACAAATAATATCACATTTTGCAATAATTTTAAGTCCTAAATTTTTATTTTGTTCAATTTCATTAATAATTTTTTTCATATTATCAATAAAATTTTGATTGTATCCCAAACCTTTAAAATGTTGCATACATAAAAGATGATGTCCTCTAATTTCGATTATTGTATTTGTTTTTTTAAGCATTTTTTATTTTTTACAGTATTTTTCAAACACTCATTCGCTTCGAATGAGTTAAAAAATTTGTATAATCTGGGTAATCTGATTAATCTACGGATAATATATTTTTTAAAATACAGATTAATATAAATTTTTTAAGATAACACACATCATTTTTTTATAGTATATAATTTATAAATTATATACTGAGAGAAATATCTAATTTCTCGAAATTAAGGTATGTTTTTAACATTCTTTTATCTAAAAAATAAATTTTGAAAACTATACACAAAATAAAAATCAATATCCATTATTTAATTTACCTCTTCGCCATTCCCAATCAGGCATCAAATAAGTCAAATAATTATAGTAATTTTTACTATGATTTGGATGTTTTAAATGTGCCAATTCATGAATAACCACATATTCTATGCAATATCGCGGTTTTTCTATTAATTTTGGATTTAATATTATTTTATTTTTATTATGCGAACAAGAACCCCATCTTGTTTTCATTTTTCTAAGAGCTAATTCTGGTTTATTTTTTGTGACTTTTTTATAGCTCATTCGGAACGAATGAGTGTTAATTTTCATCCATAATCTCTAAAAATATTTGAAATGCATTTTCTCCATACCACGATTATACTAATCTTTTCTTTTTTTGTGTGTTGTTTTTATTTTTTACAAATGCATTTATATAATTCGCATTTAATTATACACCCTCAAACTCAAATTCATATATTTTTAAACGATATTGTTTTCCAAGATGCATAAAATTTTTTACAAATATGCATTTTATATGAATGACTTTTAAAACATCTAACAATTTTAAAACATCTAACAATATATTTAAATAAGATGCAATCTATTTTATTTAACCATGAATATTAAAAAATCAATCAATCAATTTGTAGAAGGAAATGGCAAAAATAAAGGAATAAATCCAAATGAAAGATATGCTTCTTTTGATTTTTGTTACAATTATTTTCATTCATTCTATAAGAAAAATAAACTTTCTGAGTTAGCAAATGAAGATAATATTCAAATGAGTTGTTTGCAAATAGGTTTTTATCTATCAAGTTGGGGAATGATGCGAGGTTCTTCTTTTCTTCTTGAAAAAAGTGTAAAAAATTTTTCAAATCTAATTACCACAATCTCAAAAATGGATGCTAAATTATGGGAAATTGATGTGCCAGATTATAATGAAGAAAATGTTGAGCTTTTATTAGGTTGCAAACAACAAATAATTAACGCATTTGAGGGGAATAAACCCACTAATACATTAGTAACAAAAATAATGTTGGGTGTTTTTGCTAATGTTCCTGCTTATGATGGGAGGTTTAAGAATTTTCTTAAATATAATAAGTATTGCCAAACATTTAACAAAACTTCTTTGAAACAAATAAAAGAATTTTATTTAGAGAATAAAAATGATTTTGATTCTTTTAAAATATACACTCTTGATTTTTTAACAACACACAAGACAGATAATATTTACACAAAAGCAAAATTAATTGATATGTGTGGATTTATAAGTGGGCAATGAAAGGATTTTGAAATAAAAATCAATATCCATTATTTAATTTATCTCTTCGCCATTCCCAATCAGGCATCAAATAAGTCAAATAATTATAGTAATTTTTACTATGATTTGGATGTTTTAAATGTGCCAATTCATGGACAACCACATATTCTATACAATATCGCGGTTTTTCTATCAATATTGGATTTAATGTTATTTTATTTTTATTATGCGAACAAGAACCCCATCTTGTTTTCATTTTTCTAAGAGCTAATTCTGGTTTATTTTTTGTGACTTTTTTATAATTTTCATCCATAATCTCTGAAAATGTTTGAAATGCATTTTCTCTATACCACGATTCTAATAGTCTTTTCTTTTTTTGTGTGTTGTTTTTATTTTTTACAAATACATTTATATAATTCGCATTTAATTTTACACCCTCAAACTCAAATTCATATATTTTTAAACGATATTGTTTTCCAAGATGCATAAAACACTCACCACTTACAAATTCTTTTTGATTTTCTGTATCTTTTGTATGTTCTTTATGTTGTTTAAATCTATCAACTTGTTTTTGTATCCATTGCTCTTTTTTTTTCAAATAAGAATTGATATATTCATCTGTTGTATTTTTTGGAGCTTTCAAAACAACCGAACAATCAGGGTGCACAGAAAGATACATATGTTTTATATCTTTTTTTATTATTCTAAGTGGATTTTTCATATCAATCGCCATATCTATTGATTGCAAGTTCTATAACTTTTTCTACAATTTCATTTTCGTTTAAATTCAATCCATTTTTTTTATCTAATTCCCATATTTCATCATATAATTTGCGTTTAATTCTCTTTTGTATGTCTGGGCTTTTTTTCCAATCCACTCTACGATTATATTTAATTATTTCATCAAATTTTAACGACAGATGCCCTATTATCTCATTGCAATCATCACAATTTTGTTTTAAACCATTGGATTTAACATACTCTTCTACATTTTCATATATTGCTTTTGCATTTGAATTATTTGAAATACATTCAGGATAATAATCTTGGAATTCACTTTCCTCATTTCTTAAATTTTGAAGAGTGGCTTCCATTTCTTTTAAATATTCTTCTTCTGTAAGTCTTTTATCTTGATATTTTTTAAGAACTTCTTCTATTTTTTTAGACAATTTTTCATAAAATGCTGGGTTCTTTTTCATATCTTTTTTGATTTGTTTTTTTATTGCATTTTTAATTGCGTCTGCCTTAGCTTTTTTTCCTTCCACACGAATAATAATGCTATTGAATTTATCTACATCAAATATATTTACAAGGGAAGTTATAGGTTCTATTTTTATAGCATCAACATGAGCATCAATCAATTTTTGCATTTGTGGTTCCATTTCTCCAAAATCGATTTTTTCACAATATCTAATAGATGCACTATTTCGCACTTCCACGCAGAATTTTAGATAGTTTTTATATTCTTTAATTTCTTCTAATTTAAATGTTTTATATATTTTATCGCTTGATAGTGTATTCTTTAAAGCTTTGGAATAATCCTTTAATAAATCATAAAATTTATATCGCAATGTTTCATTTTCAAGTCGTTCTGTATAATCTGATATAGATATATCTTCTTTTTCAGATTTAACATTTTTAAATAAATCTTTTAAATGGGAATATATTGTTTTAACGAGGTTTATCTCTTCTTTAATATCTATAAGAGTGTTTATCACATCTTCTTCTTCAAAGTTTGAAAGTGAGCTGTATGAGGTTATGGCTTTATCTAAATTTCCTAATAGCCCTCTATAATCTACAATAACTCCATAATCTTTGCCTTCAAATACTCGATTTACTCTTGCTATTGCTTGTAGAAGTGTATGATCTTTTAATTCTTTGTCTATGTATAACACTTTTGCTTTTGGCGCATCAAATCCAGTTAATAGCTTATCAACAACTATTATTATATCAATATCACCATCTATAAATTTATTTTTAATGGATTCTTCGTATTGCAATTCTCCATATTTCTCAATGATTCTATCCCATTCTTCTTGGACTTGTTTTTTATTCTTTTTATTTATTTCACTAGCTCCTTCTTTTTCATTTGGTGGAGATATTATAAAAGCGGTTTCTATGTCTTTTAAATTTTTTCCATCTCCTTGCCCATATTTTTCAAATGTTTTATAATATCTAACTGCTTCAAATTTTGAGTTTGTTGCCAATATTGCGTTAAATTCAGTGTCTTCTAAATAATTTCTATAATGTGATATTATATCCATAGCTATCAGTTCAATTCTTGATTCACTTGAAGCTATTTTTGAAAATCGTGCCCATTTATTTTTTAAATCTTCTGCTTGGGCTTCATTTAATTTTTTTGAGATTAAATTAAATTTTTCATCAATGATATTTTTATCTATTTTTTGATGAACAAGCTTACTTTCATATAGTAAAGGAACTACAGCACCATCTTTTACGGCTTTATCCATTGTATATTTATGTATCAATCTATGAAATTTATCAAATGAATTTTTATCTTTTTTCATTAAAGGGGTGCCTGTAAATCCAATATAACATGCATTAGGCAAAACGGTTTTCATTTTACTATGCAATTCTCCGTATTGTGTTCTATGCCCTTCATCTACCATAACAAATATGTTTGAACTATTAACTGATATTTTGTTATCCATTGCATTATTAAATTTGTTAATAACTGTGGTTATTACGGTAGATTTGTTTTCCATTAAAATTTGGGCTAATTTTTTACCCGATTCTGCACGAAGAACGGTTCCTTTAAAACCTGCATTGTTGAAGGTGTTTTTTATTTGTTTATCAAGGTGAATTCTATCGGTTACGATAATTATTTTTGAGTTTGGTATTGTTCTGCATATTTCTTTTGCCAATAATACCATTGTTAAGGATTTTCCACTGCCTTGTGTGTGCCAAATTAATCCTCCTGTTCTTTTTCCAAATTTATCAAATGTGTTAATATTTTCTACGGCTTCTTTTATTGCAAAATATTGTTGATATCGTGCTATTTTTTTGACTTTTCCATCAAATAAAATATACGATTTTATGATTTCTATAATTCTATTTTTATTGAATAATGAATATATGTTTTTATCAAGTTTTGTAATTGTTCTATGTGTGATTAGTTTGTTTAATTTGTCGTATATTTCTGTGTGTTCTTCGTCCCATATTGACCAAAATTTTAAATCTGTTCCTGCTGTGGCATATTTTACTTCGTTGTTGTTTCCTGCCATTACTATTTGTGCGTATTTGAAAAGATGCGGAATGTTTTTGTTGTTTTGATAGTTTATGATTTGTTTTATTCCTTCGTTTATGAATATGCTATCTTTTTTAAGTTCAATTACGCCTATTGGGATGCCGTTTATGAATACAACTATATCTAATCTTTTGTGCTTTTCTATTTTTGTTAGGTCTTGTTTTTCTACTGTGTATTCTTCTGTAAAGTGATAGATGTTGTTTTCTGGATTTTTCCAATCTATGTAATTAATGTTGTAGCTTTTATTGTTTCCGTCTGTTAGGTTTTCTGTGTATGATTCCCCTAATATTAATTTTTTATATATTTTTTCGTTTGCTGTTACTACTCCTTCTCCCAAATCAATATCTAAATCTTTGATGGCTTGTTTTATGTTTTTTTCTGAAAATTTATAGGAGTTGTTTTTGTATTCGTAGGAATTTATTTTTATTAGTTGGTTTTTTAGTATGTCTTCTAAAAGGACAGTTTTTAGATTGTTGTTTCTTAGGTTTTGTGTTTTTTGTGGGGGAATGTATTCATATCCCATTTTTTTAAATAGTTCTACTATTTCATCTTGGATTGCTTTTTTTTCGCTGTATTCTGGTAATTTGGTTATCATGGTTTTACTCTGATTTTGCCAGTTAGTAGGTTTTGCAT
>JAAXQB010000321.1 GCA_012329085.1 Methanosarcinales archaeon
GGCATAGAAAAAGAAGATATTTATATCAAAATCGCCAATGAAAGAATTAAAAAAGCTAAACAGATTGACGACGAGCTTTTGGCGTATGCGATTGAAGAAAAAAAGTCAAAAGTGCCATTTGGAAATTTGATAGAGGCAGGCTTTATTAAAGTTGGCGATTTTCTATATTCAAAAGACGAAAAGTATAAGGCAAAGGTTTTAGCAAATACGACTTTGGAATGGGATAATAAAACGGGGTCTATTCATAAAATAAGTGCGACAATTTTAGAAAAGACAGCAAATAATGGGTGGACATTTTGGTATGTTTCCCAAAATGGAAAATTGGTTTTAATTGATGAATTACGCAACCGCTACATTAAAAAATATTTAACTTAAAACTATGCAATACGAAAAATTCAAAAACATTTTTAACGAAACAATTTTTGAGGAATCAAAAGCGGTTTTGATTGAAAAAATTGCCAAGTATCCAAATAGGTACATTGGCTTATTTAGGCCAACAAAGCCAAAGGCAAAAATTTTACAAAACCTATTACAATCTCATGAAATCCGTTTTGGGGACGCTTTTGAAACGGCAATTGAGGAATACCTGCGAGAATTTGACTACGAAATTTTAGAAAAGAGATTTGTTAATAGCGACGATGATGAGTTAAATCTTGATCAATGTTTCAAGGTTGATGATAAGGTATATTTCATTGAACAAAAAGTAAGAGATGACCACGACTCAACAAAAAAACGGGGGCAGATTGCTAATTTTGAAAAGAAATTAAGCGAAATGGTTAATAAATATGAGGAAAACAATCTTGTCGGCATTTTTTACTTCATTGATCCTGACCTACAGAAAAACAAAAATTACTATCAAGCCGAGCTGGAAAAGATGACTCGTGATTACGGAGTTGAACTTCATCTATTTTATGGCAAGGAATTATTTGATTTTTTGAATCGCGAAAATACATGGGACGAGATATTGAGATATTTAGAACAATGGAAAGCAGAAATCCCAGACTTTCCGGAAACTAATTTTGATATTGACGCAGAAAGTTCGTTTGAAGAAATAAAAGATTTGTCACCGAGTCTTTATAGGCGAATTTTCCAAGATGATACGATTTTTGACGAAATTATTTTAACACTTTTCCCAGAGAAAAAGACCTTGCGGCTTTTGTTGGATTATTTTAGGTCTAAAGCGTCAGAAAAAATAATTTACCGGACTATTGCTGATTTACTGCAAAGTAAATTATAGATTATGTTATGTTTCCAAAAAACGAAATTATCCATGGCGATTGTATTGATGTTCTAAAGAGTTTTCCAGAAAATTGTTTTGATTTAATTTTCGCAGACCCTCCTTATAATTTACAATTGCCAAAAAATAGAAAGCTTGTACGAAAAGACGGCTCTGAAGTTATCCCCGTAAGCGATAAATGGGATCAATTTGAAAGTTATGAGGATTACGACAATTTTACGGAAAAGTGGCTCAAAGAATGCCAAAGAGTATTGAAACCTACCGGTACAATTTGGGTAATGGGAATGTATCACAATATCTTTCGCGTCGGAAAAATTATGCAGGACTTGGGGCTTTGGTTTTTGAACGATGTTATTTGGGTAAAAATTGACGCTATGCCCAATTTTAATGGCCGAAGATTTACGAATAATCACGAAACATTGATTTGGGCGGTTAAAAATAAAAATTGCAAAAACTATACTTTTAATTTTGAGTTGTTAAGGAAGATGAATGGTGGAGAACAAATGAAAGATACTGATTGGAATTTTGCAATTTGTAGAGGCACTGAAAGGCTAAAAGATGAAAATGGAATAAAGGCACACCCTACACAGAAACCGCTTAAACTTGTTCAACAAGTTTTGCTAACAGCAAGCAACAAGGGCGATTTAGTTTTAGATCCTTTTTTGGGAAGCGGGACAACTGCTGTTGTCGCGAAAGCGCTCGGCAGAAATTGGGTTGGGATTGAAAAGGAACAAAAATATATTGATCTAACTATTAAGCGACTGAGAGATTATGAAAATAAAAAAACTGACAATCAATAATTTTCGGGGAATAAAAAATCAAACTCTTAATTCAAAAGAGCTTTCTATTTTTATTGGTGACAATACCACAGGTAAAACTTCAATAATTGAAGCTATAAACTACGCCCTTTCTCCTTATTTTTTATCGGGGAAAATAAAGCATACAGATTTTTACAGAGGTTCGGATGATCCGATTATTATTCAAATTGAATTTGACACAAATTTTACCGCTTCATTGCCTGACGGCTATACAACACAAAAAATTGAGTGCAACAGAGTATATTTAGAAATTAAAAAGAGAGACAAGGCAACGCCGGGAAAGGCTTTTTCCGATATTGTCGTAATAACGCATTATGTCGTGCCGAGCAGATCAAAAGATAGTGAAAAAGGGTGGGAAATACAAAGAAAAAGCGGAACGAAATTTCAATTTGATGAAAGGTTGCTTGCCCTATCCCAAGCAGCATTAGAGGAATTTCCAAAAAGTTTTTATTTTGGAAAAAATAGAGAAAGGCAGTTACGACGCGGTTTTAATTCTTCTATCTCTTCGGTTTTTGACGATTTTAATTGGCGTTTTTCGAAAGGAGTTAGAGGCGAAGAAGTTGCGGAAGGCGAGCAAAATTTTTTTGAAAAGAAAAATACATTTGAAAAGGAAATTATAGGCAAAATTGATGAGGCGTCAGTTAAAAAAAGCTTTGAGGCATTAAATGATAAACTTAAAGAATTTGGGGTTGGGACTATTGATATTTCCTTTATCGACAGCAATGCTCCGTTTGATAGTGCCTTTCTTTCACAAAAACTTGAAAAACTTGATTTGCCAGTAGCAATGCTTGGATCGGGCGTGGAAATGATAGTCTCTTTATTATTTCTTGAAACATTGGCTTCGCTTTCAAAGGAAAATATAGTTGTTTTGATTGATGAACCAGAGCTTCATTTACATCCCCAGTTGCAAGAAAAGTTTATCCAGTATCTGATTAAGTTTTCAAAAACAAATCAAGTTTTTATTTCTACTCATTCGCCCTACTTTTTCAAAAACTGCCTTAAAAATTCTCAAATTGAATTGCTAATTACCAAAAATACCGCTGATGGTATTGTAGTAGAAAATACCGGTTCGCAGTTTGGGCTTTTTCCATGGAGCCCATCGTGGGGCGAAATAAATTACTCAGCATACAATTTGCCGACAGTTGAATTTCATAATGAGCTTTACGGATACTTGCAAGAGACACAACGAAAATACACAATTGAGCAAGCCGAAACATATTTTGTAAGCAAGGGTATTACAAAATCTAAAAAATGGGCTAAAA
>JAAXQB010000234.1 GCA_012329085.1 Methanosarcinales archaeon
ATCATGACTGATTGCACTATCTAAAAGTCTTGATAGAAAAAGTTGCCGTTGTTTGACCAAAAGAGCTAATAAGATAATCTGTATATAATTCCAATAAATTTTTATCCATAATTTGTTTAAATATATTCTAATAAACTATAAAAAAGATTGATGCGATTGTAATTTAGTCAATGCGTAACATCAGACAGTAATAAAAATTTCATCATTTTTCTCTTATTCGTTTGTAACTAGAATTAATTGTATTTAATATGAATATATTATTGAATGTAGTTTTATGTTATATCTGCCAAATAATATAAATTTTTTCATGAATTGCTTCCAAACTCTAATTTAATAATATTACTTACTTTTTTAGCTGTTTTAGATATATCATATTCTTCTTCAATTTTTTTTCTTCCATTGTGACCAATTCTATTTCTTAACTCATGATTAATAATTAATTTTTCAAGACTATCCATCCACTCTTCTTCATCAGCACATAAAAATCCGTTATTACCACTAGTTATAAGATAATTGGCTTCACCTATGTTACTACACACAGCGGGAATTCCAAAACCCATATATTGAATCGCCTTAAATGCACATTTTCCCTTCTCCCAATCTCCATTAAACATTGGCATCACCCCTATATCAAAAGATTTTAGTTCGTCCAATTCAGTTTCCAGCGTCCAATCTTTAATTTCCATGTTTACATTTCTAATTTTTAAAACTTTGTTTTTAGCCTTATTAGCCCCTACCACTACAAATCTAATATTATATCTGCTTCCTAATTTTTCTAAAGGATTTTTAATTAAATTTAAATATTTTATAGTTGATGGAGATCCCATCCAACCTATAACGATTTCAGTCTTTTTAATATGTTTTTTAATAGAGTATTTTTCCGTATTTATTGATGTGGGTATTAAATAAACATTGTCATTGAATTTTTCTGCCTCTTCTTTTAGAAAATGGCTCCCTACAAATAAAACATCAGAAATTTCAAACATTTTATAAATTTCAGAATTGAATAAAAATGTTGCATCATCAATATCAAAAATCATATTTTTGTTATATTTTTTTAAAATTTTATTTAGTTTTAACGATCCTAAAAGATGGTCACCTCTCTGAACAAATAAAATATCATTTTTATCTGCCCTCAAGCTTTTAAATAATCTATTTAAAAAATAAAAGGGATATTTAAGTTTAAGATGGGCTGGGGTTGGTGGTGGACTTGTTGCAGGTGATATAAGTATTTCCGTTTTAAAATTATTTCGTAAACATTGTTCTAAATAGTATATTCGATATCTTGAAGCTGCATTCTTAAGGTCGCCTTCTGGAAAAAATATGAGTTTTATATTTTCAGTTCCTATATACATCATACCACATCATATAAATAATTCCATTTACAAAACATTACAATTATGTTTTTTATTTTCAAATAATTTTTTTCATCGCAAATTAACATATTCTCCACATTACCATTATTTTAGTCAATCGAAATTTTTAATTTTCATCACCATTCTCTATAATTCATAAAGTTCCCATCATTAATAAATATATTGAAGTGAGCAAATATCATTTTTCTCACACCACATGTTTTACCATATTTAAACATTAACAAAATATGAATCATACCACCCAGCATAACATAAACATTTCCACAACAAAACACTATAATCTCCACTCCCTTTTCTATGTCGCCCCCCTATTTCATGAATTCGATTCTGATTCAAATATGGTGTAATCTTAATTTTCTCTTCCGATAAATATTCATCCAACATATCACTTTTAAACCACTCCTTAATAGGCACATCAAACCCATGCTTCTTTCTCTGCATTACATCTTTAGGCAAAATATCGCATACGCTCATCTTAAGTAAATGCTTATTCAATTTTATAGTGGATGGTGCATTATATGCTAATTGCAACAAATTATGATCTAAAAAAGGAACTCTTGCTTCAAGCGAATTCGCCATTGTCATCTTATCCACTTTCATTAACAAATCATCGGGTAGCCAATAATCGATATCAAATTTTAACATACAATTTAAATAATCTTTATTACTATGGAATAAAGAACGAGTATCATTCCAATTATTCTCAATTCTTAAAATCTTAGCATTCAAATGACCACTATCACGCAATTTTAAACGATAAAAATAACTGTTCTCTTGCGTTGTCCTTGAGCCTAAATATAAAAGATATTTCTTTAAAGCACACTCTCCAATACCATCTCCCAATCTAAAAGCCAATTTTTTCAATAAATTTGGAAAATATTTCAATGTATTGTATATTTTAAGTTCTGATGAATATCGTTTATATCCTGCAAATGCTTCATCACCACCTTCACCACTCAAAATAACTTTCACTCTTTTTCTCGCTACTTTCGAGATTAAATAAGTCGGTAAAATCGCAGGATCTGCTAATGGCTCGTCCATATGATATATTAATTTTGGTAACAAATTCACATTATCTATATCCACCCACTCTTCTGTGTGATCTGTTTCAAAATGTTCTGCAACATTTCTTGCATAAGAAGTTTCATCGTATTTTGCACCATAAAATCCAACCGAAAATGTTTTTATTGGCTCAGAAGAAAAATCACTTGCTATTGCAGTTATTGTGGATGAGTCAACACCTCCAGAAAGAAATACACCCACTGGCACATCAGCTATAAGTCTTCTCTCCACTGATTCTTTTAATAGATTTAAAACATTTTCTTTAAAATAAGTTTCATTTTTATGAATTGGTTTATATTCAAGAGTCCAATACTTTTTCTTTTTTATGCCATTTTTATTCACCACCATATAATTACTTGGCTCCAATTTTTGTATGCCCTTAAATATTGTCAAAGGAGCAGGAACATATCGAAGGTTAAAGTAATTTGCCAATGCTTGTTCATCCAACTCTCGTTTAATATCGTTATACTCAAGAATTGATTTTATTTCCGAAGCAAAAACAACAATTTTATCAATTATCGTGTAATAAAGTGGTTTGATACCCATTCGATCCCGTGCTAAAAACAGCTCATTTTTATTTGTATCCCATAGAGCTATCGCAAACATGCCATTGAATTTTTTCAAACAATCATAACCATATTCTTCATAAGAATGCACAATTACTTCAGTATCAGAATGTGTGGAAAAATGATATCCTTTCTGCTCTAACTCTTTTCTCAACTCTTTGAAATTATATATTTCTCCGTTGAATACTACTACAATACTTCCATCCCCATTAAAAATTGGTTGACTTCCAGTACCAAGATCTATAATACTTAGGCGGCGCATTCCCATAGATATATTATTATCTACATAGTACCCAGCTTCATCTGGACCTCTATGGGTAATTTTATCACACATTCTTTTTACAAGCTGCTTTTCTGATGCACCATATATGCCCGCTATACCACACATTTTATGCCCCCAATTCGTTTTCCACTTTCTCTGCCGTCTTTTTATCAGTAGCAGTCACCATATCTGCCATGTTATATATGTATTTATTAATAACATTTTTTACCCATGGTCCTTCAACCGCACCTTCTCCTCTAAAACTCATTACTGATTTACCTCCTTTCCACTTTGAAACAAAAACAGAAATGAGTCCACCTTCCCAATTTCTTCCATCAATAATATCAAATTTATCTAATGAAATTCCCTTTAAACTACCCAATAAACTATATACAAATCGAGAATAGGCTTCCCCCTCTACATATCTTACTCTGTAATACTTTACCCCATCTAATATTTCCTCTTTTGCACCACCTATTCTCGTAGATATAACAGAAACATCACATATATTTGATAGTGCCTTAGATAATTCATGGACTTGCATACCTGCACCCGAGAGGTGATATGGGGGGGCAAAAAGTGAACAAAAACAAATATTTTGTATTTTTTTTTTACCGCATAATTCAGAATATAAATCATAAACCCGATTGGCAACTACATTAAACGAAAAATTTTCTACTACATAATCTCTTATCTGCATCCTATCCAAATTTGAACACCTTATTATACCTTCTGCTAATTTTTTAGGGTTTTTTGTTTCCACTACCACTCCAATTTCTTTTTTTATCACTTCTGTTCCTGCTCCTATTGGCGTAGTAACTATTGGGATGCCACATGCCATCGCTTCAAGCATTGAATTCGAGAATCCTTCCATACTTATTGCAGGTAAAACAAAAACATCCATAGCATTTAATAGCATGGGTAGTTTTTCATGAGTTACTGCACCAATAAATGTAACACGATCATTTAAATCAAGCATATCAACTAAAATTTCAAGATTGTTTTTTTCACGACCATCACCAACAATAAACAATTTTGTTTCTGAATCTAAATATTTTAATGATTCAATCAAATATCGAAGACCTTTTTCTTGAGATAACCGACCTACATTGATTATATTTAACCCTGAACCAAAAGTCACATGAAAATAATTTTTTACCCATTCCTTTTGCTTTTTTTTATTCAACGGTTTAAATTGATTTATATCTACACCATTTGGCACAACTTGTATTTGTTTATTTATCATATTTTTTACTGTATAAATTTATAAAATTATACACAAAGAGAAATTTCTCTTGTTATTCATAGTTTTGCATAAAATTAATTTAACGCTAAACTATTTAAAAGTATCTATCAATGCATTTTTATAATTATTAAAACAAATAAAAAATTTTATTAAGTTTGTTTCAAAATTAAAATCGTATGCATAAATCAATTATATATTTATCATATTCGAGACAATGTTATTAACATTAAATCAAAAACTTAAATCTATTCATTTGATAATATGTTCTTCACTGCATCGCGCACATTCTTATCAAATTTTAAGATTAAAACAACATACGTCACCCCTCCAATAAATATTGGAATAAGCAATAGTAATATTCCATCCAATGGAAACAATAAACGATAAATTCCTACAATTATGCCCATCACACACGAAGCTTTCAAAATATTAATCAAACTATCTACTTCCACTTTTATATTTATAATATTTTTTATTATGTAATATGCAAAAACAGCACTAATTGACATAGATACTAAAGTTGCAATTGCAGCACCTTCTATTCCAATAATGGGTATTAATAATAAATTTAATATAACATTAGATATTGCTGCAGCTACCGTAACTTTGAATGCATCTTTTTGACGATTCATTGCACCAAGATATGTTGTGAAAAATAAATTGAAAACATTTACTATTTGCACAATCAATATTATACTAAATGTAATATTCCCTTTAACAAATTCTGCACCATAAAAAAAATACAACATTTTATCACCAAGTAAAACACCACCAATCAGCGTAGGCACTGCAAGTATTAATGAATATGTGATTGCTTTTGAAAATGATTTTTCGATAAGTTCAAACCCTTGATTGGCATTCCATCTACTAATTTTTGGCCATAATACCGAGATAAGTGATACTGTTGTAAATGTGCCAAAAGATGCAAGTTGTATTGTAATCTGATATATACCCACTTCCATATTTCCAAGAAAGTATCCAATCAGGATTCGATCAGTGTACATATACATCATTGCACCACTTGATGTTAAAAATACCCAAAATGAAAATGTTGATAGGCTTTTAAGATGCCTCAATCTAAATCGTGACAATTTAAGGTCAAAAAATCGTAAATCTAAGAGTGCTCCAATTACAATCCCAAATATTAAGCCACCAACAAGTCCTATGACCTCAAATCCTAAAAAGACTGCAATAACCTGCACAAAAACTCGTGAAATATGATTAATAAATCCAGTTATTGCAGACACTCCAACCTTACCCTGCCCCACAATACCAGTAGATGCTATACTTTGTATGGCAAACATACCTATTGAAATTAATAGCCAATCAAATAACCCAGCAGCATCAAGATCAACAAAAATCCATCGAAGTTGAGAGAGTGATAAAATAACTGAACTTGTAAATATGATTTTTATCAAAAGAAATGCAGTAAAATATTTATTTGGCTCTTTACCTTCACTAATTCTTTTTATGGCAGCAGTACCAAATCCTCCATCACCAACTATATTAACAATTCCGATATATGAAAGAAATAAAAAATACGATCCAAGTATTTCAGCACCTAATACATGAGAAAAGTACATAGTACTTAAAAAACCAATAAAAGTAAATACAATTCGACTTGCTAATGATAGTATATTTTGTCTTTCAATTTCGTTTATACGCATTATGCGAGAAATAATGGAATTGAAAATATGTTTCATTAATTATAAATTCTTTTAATGTATAATGCTTCTTTTGATCATTGTTTCAATATTTGACAAAAAACGAATGATTTTATTGTAATCAATTATGTTATTTTTAAGAGTGTTTAAT
>JAAXQB010000087.1 GCA_012329085.1 Methanosarcinales archaeon
TGCTTTTTCAGCACCAACTAATTGACCATTTGGTGTGCGACCTACTGCCACTAATACTTTATCAAAGATATCGGTTTCTGGGCATTTACTACCTTCAAATGAAACTACTAAACCTGCATCGGTTGCTTCTACATTAGTCACTTTTGATTTTAAGAAAATATTTTCATATTGCTTTTTAATTTTGCGTAATAACGGCTTGGTTATATCTTTATCGGCACCAGGAATAATGGTATCGCCCAGTTCAACGACGGTTACTTTTGAACCAAATGAATCATATACTTGTGCCATTTCTAAGCCAATAATACCACCGCCAATGACTAATAAACGCTTAGGAATATTTTCTAATTCTAAGGCATCGGTAGAATCCATCACTCTTGGGTCATCATGCGGAATGAAAGGTAGTTTAACCACACGAGAACCCGCGGCAATCACCGCATTCTTAAAGGCAATGGTTTTTGTACCACCGCCAGTTAGTTCAACGGTAACGGTATTCGCAGAGCTAAACTTACCATAACCCTCAACCACTTCTACTTTACGAGCTTTCGCTAAACCGCCTAAACCGCCTGTTAATTTTGTGATAACAGAATCTTTATAAGCGCGTATTTTATCAATATCTAATTCAGGCTCTTGGAAAGTAATACCGTGAGCAGACATTTCGCGCGTTTCATTTAACACAACAGACATGTGCAACAATGCTTTTGACGGGATACAGCCAACATTTAAGCAAACACCACCGATGCTTGAATAGCGTTCAACCATCACCACTTTTTTACCTAAATCAGCGGCACGAAAAGCGGCAGTGTAACCACCTGGTCCGGATCCTAACACCAATACTTCACATTGAAGGTCTGCGTCAGGTAAATCTGTTGCGACTACCACAACTGGAGCGATGGTTGCCGTTTTTTCCGCCACATGATTTTCTAGTGTTTCTTCTACTGAACTGCTTGCATCAGCAATTTCAATTTGCCCGACAATAGAACCTTCGGCAACTTTATCACCTACTTCGGCGGAAATTTTAATGATTTTTCCAGTGAATGGCGACGGAATTTCCATGGTGGCTTTGTCTGACTCTAAAGTCAGTAAAGAATCATCTTGGCAAACTTCATCACCAGCGTTTGCTAATACTTCAATTACTTCTACTTCTGCAAAATCGCCAATATCAGGAACGATTAAATCAACTATTTTTGTCATTTCTTGTCCCTTATTACAGTATTAACTGGCGTAAATCAGCTAAATATTTACCAACGGTGGTCGTAAATCTTACCCCTTCCGCACCATCAATTGCACGATGGTCATAGGAAACACTGAACGGCATAATTAATTTAGGTACAAACTCTACCCCATTCCAAACAGGTTGCATTTTGGCTTTTGACAAGCCCATAATACCGACTTCTGGAGCATTCACGATGGGCGTAAACTGTGTGCCACCAATACCGCCTAAACTTGAAATAGTAAATGAACCACCTGACATATCGGCAGGTGATAACTTGCCATCACGTGCCTTAGCAGAAATTGCCATCAAGTCTTTAGAAAGTTCATAGATACCTTTCTTATCAACATCTTTCACAACGGGAACCATTAATCCATTTGGTGTATCCACTGCGATACCAATATTATAGTAAGATTTTTTAATCAACGATTGACCGTCAGCAGACAATGATGCATTCATATTTGGAAAGTCTTGTAGTGCTTTTACCACTGCTTTCATCACAAACACGATTGGCGTTAATTTCACGCCTTGTTTTTCTGCAACGGGCTTCATATCCTTACGGAACTGATCCATTTCAGTAATATCAGTCTCATCAAACTGGGTAACATGCGGCACATTTAACCAGCTGGTATGTAAGAACTTACCAGAAATTTTCTTGATTTTGCCTAGTTCAACCGTTTCTATTTCACCAAACTTACTAAAGTCAATGACTGGAACAGGTGGAATACCTGCCCCTGTTGCATTAGCAGATGAACCACCTTGCATTACAGATTTTACTAACGATTCAATATCAATAGTTTTAATACGCCCTTTTGGTCCGCTTCCCGATACTTGGGTTAATTCAACCCCTAATTTACGAGCAAAGGCTCTGACCGATGGTGAAGCATGGCTAACCTGTCCCATTTTTTGTTTATTAATAGGTTTAGAAGCTGAAACCGAAGCCGTTATTGGTGCTTTTTCTACTGGAGCAGGGGCGGGCTTAACCTCTTCAATAACTGGAGAAGTTGTTGCCACTTTTTCTGCAACTTTTTCTGCAACTTTTTCAGTCGCCGATTCTTCACCTACTTCAATGTCTAAAATATAATCACCCTCGGCAACATCTTGACCGACTACGATTTGAATGGATTTGACTATGCCTGAAAAAGGAGCGGGAATTTCCATGGTTGCTTTATCTGACTCTAATGTGACCAGCGAGTCATCTACTGCCACACTATCGCCTTCTGCCACAAGAAGTTCGATCACTTCTACGGAATCAAAATCACCAATATCTGGAATGTTAATTTTTTGAATTGCCATTATTTAATTCCTTGCTTATACATTTAAAGGGTAAGCTTTATCAGCATCAATGTTATATTTTTTCATTGCTTCTAAGATAACGGTAGGTTTTAATTTACCTGCATCAACTAACGAACGCAACGCCTCTACCACAACATGCTCTTTATCAACTTCAAAGAATCGTCTTAATTTTTCACGGGTATCAGAACGCCCAAAACCATCGGTTCCTAATACATGATATGAACCTGGAATATATTGACGAACTCGTTCAGGATAATCACGAATATAATCGGTTGCGACCACAAAAGGTCCCTCTGCACCGTCAAGCACTTGCGTAATATAAGGTACTTTTGGTGTTTCTGTTGGGTGCATTCCGTTCCAACGAGTGGTTTCTGCACCGTCACGACGAAGTAGGTTAAAGCTTGGTACGCCCCAAATATCAGCCGATACCTTCCAGTCTTTTTCAAGCATTTCTGCCGCTTGAATCACTTCGGTAAAGATAGTTCCAGACCCCATCAGTTGTACTTTATTTTTATGCTTCGCAGTCGAATCTTTAAATTTATAAATCCCTTTTAAAATACCTTCTTCCACGCCATCAGGCATAGCAGGGTGCTTATAATTTTCATTCATTGAAGTTATATAGAAGAAAACATCTTCTTTATTATGCATCATGCGTCGAATACCATCACGGATAATAACCGCCATTTCAAAGGCAAAGGTTGGGTCATACGACATACAATTAGGAACATGATCAAACTGAATTAAGTTATGACCATCTTGATGTTGAAGCCCTTCTCCTTCAAGGGTTGTTCTACCTGCCGTTGCACCTAATAGAAAACCTCTTGCACGCGAATCACCTGCCGCCCAAGCCAAATCGCCAATGCGTTGGAAACCGAACATCGAATAATAAATGTAGAAAGGTATCATGCTTACGCCATAGTTTGCGTAAGCGGTTGAAGCGGCAATCCAGTTTGCCATCGCCCCTGCTTCATTAATTCCCTCTTCAAATACTTGGCCTTCTGAAGATTCTTTGTACCACATTAATTGGTCTGAATCTACGGGCTCATATAATTGTCCTGATGGGTCATAAATACCAATTTGACGGAACAATCCTTCCATACCAAAAGTACGCGCCTCATCTGGGATAATCGGTACAACACGAGAACCTAGTTCTTTATCTCTTAATAAGATAGAAATAATTCGTACAAATGCCATCGTTGTAGACATTTCTCGTTTTCCAGTACCATCGGTTAACATTTTAAATGTTTCAAGACTTGGCACGGGCAAGGCTGCTGCGTTGTCCATGCGAACAGGTAATTCACCGCCTAATTCTTCACGACGCGCACGCATATATTGCATGATATCTGAATCTTCGGTTGGGCGATAGAAAGGAATATCCTTTTCTAATTCTTTATCGGTAATCGGTACAGAAAATCTATCACGGAAATATTTTAGTCCGTCATCATCTAGCTTTTTCTGTTGGTGAGCATTGTTTGCCGCTTCACCATAAGGTCCCATTCCGTAACCTTTGACGGTTTTAGATAAAATAACCGTTGGTTTGCCTTTTGCTTCCGACGCTCTTTTATAAGCATTGTAAACTTTACGAGGTGAATGTCCGCCACGAGTCAGTGCAAAAATCTCATCATCGGTCATATCTGCAACTAAGGCTGCCGTTTCAGGATATTTACCGAAAAAGTGTTCACGAACAAACGCACCATTTTTGGCTTTATAGGCTTGATATTCACCATCAACCACTTCTTCCATGCGTTGTAGTAATTTACCACTGGTATCTTTTTCAATAATGCGATCCCAACCAGAACCCCAAACAACCTTAATAACATCCCAACCTGCACCACGAAAAACACCTTCAAGCTCTTGAATGATTTTATCGTTACCACGAACAGGCCCGTCTAGGCGTTGTAAATTACAGTTAATTACAAACACTAAATTATCTAGTTTTTCACGCTTAGCAAGCTGTAATGCTCCGCGAGATTCTGGTTCATCCATCTCACCATCACCCAAAAAAGCCCAAACTTTACGCCCTTTAGTTGTGGCTAATTTTCTAGCATGCATATATTTCATAAAACGAGCTTGGTAGATTGCCATTAACGGCCCAAGCCCCATTGACACGGTTGGAAACTGCCAATAGTCCTTCATTAACCAAGGGTGAGGATAAGACGAAAGTCCATTACCAGCCACTTCTTGGCGATAATTACGCAGTTGTTCAACACTTAAACGCCCTTCCATATAAGAACGAGCATACATTCCTGGCGCAGTATGTCCTTGGAAGAAAATCATATCTGCACCTAACTTATGTTTAGGCCCTTTAAAAAAGTGATTCATGCCGACTTCATACATAGTACAGCTAGAGGCATAAGAGGCGATATGTCCACCAACGCTGGTGGTTTTATTGGCTCTAGAAACAATTGCCATCGCATTCCAACGCAATAACGCACGTATTCTTTTTTCTATTCCTAAGTCACCAGGGTAATTTTCTTGGTCTTTTAGATTAATAGTATTTAAATAAGGAGTATTTGCTGAAAAAGGAATTTCGACACCATTCACACGGGCTTTTTCAATTAAAGTCGCAATTAAATGTTGGGCTTTTTCACTGCCTTCAAAAGCAACAACGGCTTCTAAAGCATCAATCCATTCTTGGGTTTCTTGTGGATCTTGATCGACAAACTTATCGCTCATGTTTATTCCTCATCTTTAAGCTACTGAATAACTGACCGTACGTCACGTTAATCTATTTATTAATTTTTAAAATGATAACATTTTTTAGTTATCTTTAGAACTGTCAAGATAGCCAAAATTTTTTCAAATGTGGTTCTAATTCTGTTAGAGCAAGTTGATAAATCTCTTGTTTGAAGTCAACCACATCTTGCACAGGCTGCCAATATTCAACCCATTTCCAACTATCAAACTCAGGTTTATGATGTTGATCCAAAGCGATAGATGCTTCATCAGACACTAGCCCAAGCAAGAACCAAACTTGCTTTTGTCCAATACAAACAGGAACATTATCTTGACGGACATACTGTTTCGGCAAATCATACTTTAACCAACTCTGCGTTCGTCCAAGCACCCGAATATCCGTAGGGTTTAAACCGACCTCTTCTTTAAGCTCTCTGAAAACTGCTTGCTGTGGTGTTTCATTCTCATCCACGCCACCTTGAGGGAACTGCCAAGATTCTTGATAAATTCGTTTCCCCCAAAACAGCTTGCCATCCTTATTGGCAATAATAATACCGACATTATGCCGATAACCATCTGAGTCAATCACAATACTATTCCATTAAATTTTTATGTTATGTATTATTACACATTTATGCCGTAAAATAAGCACCATAATTTTAAGATAGGACTACACCGTCATGGCATTAGCAATTTTCGATTTAGACAACACTTTAATCGCAGGCGATAGCGATTATTTATGGGGTGAATTTCTAGTTAAAAACAACTATGTTGATGGCGAAGATTTTGCTAAAACCAACGCCCAATTTTATGAAGATTATAAAAATGGCAGTCTTGATATTGTTGCCTACCAACGCTTTGCTTTAACGCCGCTCAGTAAACAAACAATGGCAACTTTAAAAAAATGGCATAAACAGTTCATAAAAACCTTTATCCAACCGATTATTTTGCCAAAAGCACAAGCTCTTGTCGATAAACACAAACAGCAGGGCGACCGCGTGATTATTATCACCGCAACCAATACCTTTGTAACTAAGCCAATTGGTGAAATCTACGGTATTACCGAACTATTGGGTACAGAAGGTGAAATTATTAATGATAGATATACTGGCGAAGTTTCGGGCATACCCACTTTTCAAAAAGGTAAAGTTACCCGCCTAAATCAATGGCTAATAGACAATAATGAAAGTTTAGCAGGAAGTTACTTTTATTCTGACTCTCACAATGACTTGCCATTATTAGAAATTGTTGACGAGCCTATTGTGGTTGATGGTGATGAGAAGTTACTACAAATTGCCAAGGATAGAAACTGGCGGTCGATTAGCTTGCGTTAAGGAAGCGCTTAACAACCGCCAATTATTTTAGCCAGTAAAAAATAATTGGCGGTTGTTAAGCGCTTCCTTAAAGCAAAACAATAAGCTTAATTGACTGGTTAATCTTGTTGAAGATTGCTAGAATAAGCTTAATTATTAAA
>JAAXQB010000102.1 GCA_012329085.1 Methanosarcinales archaeon
AATAATAAATATAATTGGTTTTGTTTTAATTTTTAAAATAATTAAACAATAATGATAATTGTTAATTTTTATATTGGATGATTTTCAGGCATTTTATTCATAATTTTATAGTTCTCTCTACTTAAACGACATTCAATCATTTTTCGTAAATAACGCGATTTCTTGGATATTACCTTCAAATAAAAATATTCAAAACAGAAAAGTATCCTATGTGAATTATTGAGTTTAATACTTTTTATCTCACTTTTCGCACCCTTGTACAATAGATTTAGTTCGAAAATTAAAGATTTTCTTAAACTCATTCTGGAAGAATGAGTGATTACGCTCATTCGTTCGAATAACGCTCATTTGTTCCAAATGAGCTATCAAAGATTTTCTTAAACTCATTCTGGAAGAATGAGTGATTACGCTCATTCGTTCCGAATGAGCTTTCCGAATGAGCTTTCCGAATGAGTTATGAAAAGATGCTTTTAATGATAAAGTTATGTCAATATCATGCGGATTATGAAACTATCATATGAAATGTTAATGAATTGAAAATGTAGGGTGATAAAAGAAACTAAGATTTTTATAAGGTTGTTATATCGCGAACCAAGTCTAATAAATAGAACCGAATTTAAATGAGATTTATTTTGATGTTTTATTATTTTTAAATGTTGTATATTTATTACAATTTTAAATTTTTAAAATTTTAAATATAACACAAATTCAATATGCATGAAAATTTTTAATTTAAAGCATGCGGCATAAAATAATTTCTTTATTTTTTTTATAACTCGTGATTGAACAAACGAGTGTTTGCTCATTTTTGAAAAAAATGAGCGTTTAAAAAAATTTTTAATTTTTGATAGGTATTAAATAATTCATATTAAAGATATACACAAAAATTTTATTTTATGGTTTAATCAATTTGCATTTTATATAAAATTTTTAATTTATATTTGATGAATTGTTAAAAATGAATAATTCATAAAATAAATAAGTTTAATTTTATATTTTAATTTATTTTAATAAATATTTTTTTTAATAGCTCATTCAGAATGAATGAGCGTAAACATTCATTCTTTCAGAATGAGTTTAAAAAAATCTCTGATTTTTGATTATTTTAAAAATATATTTTCCATATGAGTGTAGATTCTAAAAAAATCATAAAATATTTGATTGATTTTTATAAACCGAAATTTTTTTATTAATTTTTTTTTTATAAATCGCATACCAATCCCACACTTGTCATTATGATTAAATGCCCTGATTGCGTTTAATAAATCTGTGCAAAATATAATATGTGCTAAATTAATCAATTATAAAAAATATTGTGCATATGGTGCCCTATTTAATTAATATGTTGTGATGAATTGTTTGTGTAAGGTATATATACTAATTAAGCAAATAGTATTACATTGTATTATAAGGAGATTATATTTGACAAGTTTTAAAGATTTTTCTAATGTATGTGAAATAGTTGATACACTTACAAGCTCACTTGAAATTACAGATGTTGTTGCGTGCTTTCTTAAGAGTATTGAAAGTCAAGAAGAAATTTCGATTGCTGTTTATTTTATGCTTGGAAAAGTATTTCCCGAATGGAGTGATAAAGAGATTGGAATTGGAGTGGGTATTTTATATTCTGCGCTTTCAAAAGCATCTAATACGACAGTAGAAGAAATTGAAGAAATTGTTCGAACAACTGGCGATATTGGAAAAGCAGCTTCAATTGTATTGGATAACAATCAAAAAAAACAAGTTACTTTTGCATCATTTTCAGAAGATAAAGTAGATTTGTCTTTAAAAAATGTGTATGAAAGATTTGATATGATTGCAAAAGCATCAGGAACTCGCTCACAGTCTGAAAAAATTAAACATCTTAGGTATCTTTTTAATTCAGTATCAAAAAAAGAAGCAAGATATCTATCCTATATAGCAATCGAAGAATTTAAAATTGGTGTCGGAGAGGGGATTATAAGAAATGCAATAGCAAAAGCATTTGATACTCCCTCTCATGTAATTGAAAGAGGATTTATGCTTACAAATGATTTTGGGATTGTAGCAATAGCAGCAAAAAAAGGAGGGGAGAATGAAGTTTCAAAACTTGAAATAAAACTCCATCACCCAATTAAAGTAATGTTTTCTGGAGTTGTAGAAAATATAGAATCTGTGATTAATGAACTTGATCATGTTGCTATTGAATGGAAATTTGATGGGGCACGAGTACAGATTCATAAAGAAGGGGATAAAGTTACTATATTTTCAAGACGATTAGAAAATATAACAAAATCACTTCCTGATGTTGTAGAAGAAGTTAAGGCATCGGTTTTAGAACATTCCATAATTTTAGATGGAGAAGTTATTGCAATAGATGAATCGAATAATTTACTATCATTTCAAGATTTACTAAAACGATTTAGACGAAAACATAATGTTGAAACAATTGCAAAAAAAATTCCACTTATTTTAAATGTGTTTGATATAATTTATTTAAATGGTAAAACTCTAATAGATTTGTCACTTATTAATCGAAGAAAATTGTTAAAAAAATCTATTAAAGATACTGAAAAGGTAAAGCTGTGCAATCAAATGCTTACAAACGATTTACATATAATAAATGTAATATATGATCAAGCATTGAAAGCTGGACATGAAGGCATTATGATTAAAGATCCAAATTCAATATATACACTTGGAAAACGAAGTAAAAATTGGATGAAAAAGAAGCCAATAATGGATACACTAGATCTTGTTGTTATTGGTGCAGAATGGGGATATGGCAGACGAACTAACATGATAGGTTCATATACAATTGCATGTAAAAATGATAATGAATTTTTATCACTTGGAAAAGTTGGAACTGGAATTGCAGATGAAGTGCTTTCAGTGCTTACAAAACGATTTTCTGATTTTATTCTTTTTGAATCAGGGAGTGAAATTGAAATTAAACCTGAGATTGTTTTTGAAATTGCATTTGAAGAAATTCAAAGAAGTAAAAATTACAATTCTGGATACGCACTTAGATTTCCAAGATTTGTACGAGTTCGAGATGATAAATCAAAGGATGAAATTAATACGATTGAATCTATTAAAGAGCAATATGATGCACAGCACAAAGGTGTTTGAAATGAATGTGAATTAGATTCTATATGTTTTATTGTTAGATTGGATATAAAATACCAATCGAGTAGTAGATACTTATATATTCTTTTATAGCATGTATATTTCTCATAGCTCATTTAAGAATGAATGAGCAATAAATTGCACATTAAAGGAAAACATATATGACAGAAACAATAAAAGTAGGGATTCTCGGAGCTACCGGAGCCGTAGGGCAACGATTTATTCAAGCATTAGAAAATCACCCATGGTTTGAAATTACAAGTCTATCCGCATCTTCAAGAAGTGCAGGAAAAGCTTACAAAGATGCTGCAAATTGGAGATTGGATACAAAACTTCCAGAAAGCATAGCAGAACAAACAATAGTTGAAGTAAATCCATCAAAAGTTGATGCAGATATTGTATTTTCTGCATTACCATCAGACCATGCAATAACCGTTGAAGCTGAATTTGCAAAAAATGGATTTGTAGTTGCAAGTAATGCAGGTGCGTATCGAATGGAAGAAGACATTCCGCTTGTAATTCCAGAAGTTAATGCGGATCATTTAGGGCTTATTGAAGTTCAGAAAGACAATCGTGGATGGGATGGATATATAATAACAAATCCAAATTGTTCTGCAATAATGATGGCACTTACTTTAAAACCCTTAATGCCGTTTGGACTTAAATCTGTAACAGTTGCCACAATGCAGGCAATATCAGGTGCGGGATATGATGGTGTATCTTCTATGGCAATACTTGATAATGTTGTTCCATTTATTGGGGAAGAAGAGGAAAAACTTGAAACTGAACCTTTAAAAATACTTGGAAAATTTGATGGAGAAAAAATAAATTATGCCGATATTGAAATTAGTGCATCATGTACAAGAGTTCCTGTAATGGATGGGCATACGGAATCCATATGGGCAGATATGGATTCGAATCCAACTCCTTCTGAAATTCGAGATGCATTTTTAAATTTTAATCCAAATCTTGGAAATCTTCCAACAGAACCAAAAGATGCAATTGTTGTGCATGATGAATTGGATAGACCACAGCCACGGCTTGATAGACTTCTTGGGAATGGTATGAGTGTAAGTGTTGGTCGCATAAGGGCAGGAAAAGGAATTCAATATGTTGCAATGGGGCATAATACTATTCGAGGGGCAGCGGGCGCAAGTGTGCTTAATGCAGAACTTCTTAAATCTTTAAAAAAGTTATAAATGTAATTGTTAGTGGTTATTTAATTTATGTTAGTTGTTATATCAATCGGCGGGTCAATTCTTGCAAAAGATTTGAAAATAAATGCATATGAAACTTTTATTTCATATGCAAATGTACTTATAAAACTTTCAGAAAAACATAAGCTTGTGATTGTGACAGGAGGTGGAAGTGTTGCAAGAGATTATATAAGACTTGCAAGAGAAGTTGGTGCAAATGAAGCTTTATGTGATTATATTGGCATTGATGTGACTCGTTTGAATGCAAAAATTCTTATTTCTGCACTTGGGTGTTGTGCATATCCTGATATACCTTTAACTTATAGTGAAGTTAAGACTGCATTGTTATCAAAAGATATTGTTGTTATGGGTGGCGTTTCACCCGGACATTCAACAGATGCGGTTTCTGCACTTACTGCTGAATATATTGATGCGGATTTATTTTTAATTGCAACGGCTACAAATGGAATTTATTCTGCAGATCCAAATGTGCATTCTAATGCTGTTAAATTTGATGAAATTTCAATAAAAGACCTTTTAAATGTAATAAATTCGATTGAACTTAAAGCAGGTTCAAAATCTCCAGTTGACATATTGGCTGTAAAGATAATCGAGAGATGCAATCTTAAAACTATAGTAATGGATGGTAGTAATCCAGAAGTGGTTATGGATACTGTTATTGATGAATTAAAAGAAGAAGAAAATTCAAAACAAAAACTTTTGTTTGGTACTCGTATTAGAGTGGAGTGATTGAATTTATTCACCCATATAAATTACATATGTTTGCGAGATAATGCTCATTCGGAATGAATGAGGCACATTTATTCTAAATGAACTGTTGAAAACTATTGGTTTTCTCATACGCCCAGTATCTTCAAGAATGGATTGTCAAATATTTTTTTAAACTTAAATCAAAGAATTTATCAAAATCATTTCGAGAAATTGGAAATTTCTTTGAACATCATTTTCAAAGAGAATGGGTGTTAAGTATACAATGTTACAAATTATATATACTAAAAAAATGAGTGTTTACGCCAATTCGTTTCTAATAAGCTTTATGAATGGGTTTTTCAAACAAGCTATTAATTTTTTTTCTAACTCATTTAGAATATATGGGCATTAAATATATAATACAAAAATCAGAACATAATATAGAAATATTAAGTGAAAATGGATGGAACAGTAGTAATTCCGAAAAAGGAAATAGACGAAAAAGAAAAATTAATAAATTCTTTAGACCTTAAATGCCAGAAAATGAAATCTGACTTTATGAGATATAAGAAACGGATGGAGGATAAAGAAGAAGCGATAAAGGATAAGGTACATGGTGAATTAGCTCATAAATTGCTTAGTGTTGCGGATACACTTAATCGTGCAATGAATGTTAATGGTAAAGATGTAGGTGGGGACAAAGAAGAAATATCTGAAATTGTAGAAAAAATAATATGTGAAATGAAGGATAACATAGGGATGACTTACAATCAGTTGATTAGTGCATTAAGTATTACTCCCATTACACCACTATTTGGTGAAAAGTTTAATGATGAATTGCATACTGCGATTGAGATTACACCAAACAATTTCCTTCCAAATAAAACAATTGTCGCTTTGATAAGAAATGGATATAAATTAAATGATAAATTAATTAGACCAGCAGAGGTAATTATTTCAGATAGTAGTAATATCACATTAAAAGAAAAAGAGGATGTGGGTATTTCGTATAAATCTAAATTTGTAAAATTTTTATCGAATTTTTGGAATGATGTAGCTTCACGAGTTTTTAAAAATAAGTCAAATGAATTAAAAGAACAAGAACAGGAATTAATTCAAAATGAAGAGGTTCTTAAAAAAATTGTTAAAGATTTTGATATAAGAGAACAAGAATTTGAAAAAAGTATTGATTTATGGGCAAAAAGAAAAAAAATCATCGAATCAGAGATTAACAATTTAGAACAATACAAAAAAAATTTAAATATTGAGCTTGAAGAGATAAAAAGACAATTGCATATTACTGTTGAAAATTTGAATGTATTTGATATAAAAAAAGAGAAAATGATTATTGAAAACAGTACATTAGATATGCATAATAAAGAATTGTTGGAAGAAAAAGAACAACTATTAGACCTAATATATGAAATATATGGAACAGTGAAATTAATGAATATGGAGATAAAAAATATAGAAGAAATGTGGGTTAGTGAAGAAATTGATGTAAGTGAAGAAATTGATGGGGGTAATGTTAAATAACATATTGTTCATTTATTTAAAATTGAAAAATAAACGAGATAACGCTCATTTGTTCCAAATGAGCTATTAAAATTTTCTCTAACCAATTCTCAAAAAGAATGAGTGTTAAGTATATAATTTTATAAATTATATTCAATACAAAAAAGTTCTAAGCTAAAGAAAAAAAATAATAAAATAATATAAAGCAATTCTTTAAGAAATATAAACCACTTAAATAATATTAAAATAGGAATGACAAAAATGCAAAGAGAAATAATAGGAATTGATTTTGGTACAACTAATTCAGCAGTTGCGTTCATTGAATTTGATGAACCCGTAATTATAGAAAATGATGAAAATGAGAGCGTAACGCCATCGATTGTTTATTTCAAAGAAGGTGGAGATGTTGTAGTAGGAAATGTGGCAAAGCAAAATATAATTGCAAACCCAGAACTTACTATAAAATCAATCAAAAGACATATGGGTACTGACCATCGAATACAAATTGGTGATGCATCATATCCACCGGAATACATAGGTGCACAAATAATAAAAAAACTTGTTCAAAATGCAGAGGAAAGAATTGGTGCATCTTTTACTGATGCTGTAATAACAGTGCCTGCGTATTTTATGGATCCACAACGACAAGCAGTTAAAGATGCAGCTGAAATTGCAGGCTTAAATGTAAAAGCAATAATAAACGAACCAACGGCAGCCGCATTGGCATTTGGATTTGGAGAGGATACCGATCAAAGAGTGTTAGTTTATGACTTTGGTGGTGGCACATTTGATGTTTCAATTCTTAACATAGGAGGGGGATTTTTTGATGTTGATGCAACAAGTGGAGACAATCATTTAGGTGGGGATGACATAGATGCCAAAATCGAAGAATTTATTATAGATAAAATAAAAGAAAATCACAATATCGATTTAAGAAATCAAAAACAAAAGAATTTATCCTTAATTCAGTCGATACGAGAAGAAGCTGAGCGTGCAAAGATAGAACTTTCAGTTAAAACTCAAGTGATTATTAATTTACCTTTTATTGGCACTACTAATCGAGGCAGACAAATTTCATTTAGTTATAATTTTTCAAGACAAGAATTTAATAAATTAATTTCTGATTTTATTCTACGAACAAAGAAGCCAATAGAAAATGCACTTGATGGTGCTGCACTTGATATAGAAGATATTGATGAAATTATTATGGTTGGTGGAACAACATACATACCTGCGGTAAGAGAGTTTGTACGCGAATTTTTTGGTAAAGAACCCAAGCAAAATATAAATGCAATGGAACTAGTTGCACTTGGAGCTGCAGCTGCAACATTAAAGGATACTGTAAAGGAAGTAGCAGGCAATATACATAAGCCAATGGAAGTAAGTGATGTAACTTCTCATTCGCTTGGCGTGTTAATCGCAAATGGAACAGTTTCAAGGATAATTTCAAAAAATACAAAAATTCCTATTGTACAAACAGAACCATATACAAATTCATGGGATTACACCGAGTCTGTAGAAATTGAAGTGTATCAAGGTGAAAGTTTGATGCCAGAAGAAGAGGGATTTTTAGGTAATTTTTCGATTGATGTAGAACCAATGCCTGCATACGAGTCAAAAATCGATGTTACATTCGAAGTTGGAGAAGAATTTGGAATTCTAAATGTGACTGCAAAAGATCAAGATTCTGGCAATGAACGAAAAGTAAAAATGGAGGCTATAGGTAGGCTTTCAAAGAAAGAAAAGAATCGTTGGATGAAGAAATTATTGAATATGCAAGCAATAGAGGTGAATATTGTAAATGTAGAATCAAAAGATGTGCTTAAATATTATCTAAATCCAAATGCATATATTAGCAATATTAAGAATGAATTGATGCAGAAGAAAATTTTAGCTGAAGGGTTTGGTATTTTTTATAATGATGTTGAACTTGACGAGAACATTCAGATAAAAAACATAGGTATTAAAGAAAACTCCACTTTAGAGATTATGCAAAAAAAATAAACAAATTTGCATTAAAATATAATATGTCAGAAGAAAAAAAAGCGTATGATGAATGGATGCAACTTCATGTATGTGATGATCCTTATTGGAAGATGCCTACACGATATATGGATCCATCAAGAATTGGCGGAATACAAAAGAAACTCGATAAATTTGAAAAAATATATCCAATGTGTGTAGATGATTTATATTCGGGGGTGCCTAGTTATTATTGTATACTCTGTATATCAAAAAATGCCACTCCTGAAATAATTAAAGATGCATATGAACGAAAAAAAAACTGTTCAAGTTATCCTGCATTTGTGATTGAAAGGGCATATGAAATGCTAAGTGATGAGAAAAAAAGCAAAGATTATGAAAATATTCTTAATAGTTTTCTTAAAATATTGATGGGATATTCAATAACAGAAAAACAAGAGCTAAAAGAACACCATGCATATTTATTAGATATGGAAAAAAAGAGTGCTACAAAGGGATACATTAGAGATAATCGCTCAAATTGGATTGATCTTTCATTTAATGGTGCACCTACTATTTATGAAATGTTGAATATTGATAAAACAGAATTGAATATAGATCCTAATAAAGAATTAAAATATAAAAGTGATGATCATTCTATAGATGAAAAATTGCGTAAAGAA
>JAAXQB010000299.1 GCA_012329085.1 Methanosarcinales archaeon
CTGGAATAAGGATATATTCAAGGGCAGATTTTAATGATATAGCCTTTGTATCTGTTAAAACAGGTTCTGATTGTACCTTTAGAACAAATTCTGATTGCATCTTTGATACAGGCTCTACCTGTACATTTGATACAGGTTCTTATTGTACCTTTGATACAGGTTCTAATTGTACCTTTAATACAGGCTCTGATTGCGTAGTAGTAAGAAGAGATATATATGAAGTTATAGAATTACAAAAAAACCAAAAAATAAAATTAAATAATTATGGGATAAAAGGCTATACAACAGGTAAAGAAGAAACGATTAAAATTGGAAATAAGGAATATTATAAAAAGGAAATTGAAAAAGCATTGAAAGATGTTAAAAGTTTATAAAATTACTAACCCCTCCCACCCGAAAAAATAAAGGTGGGGAAAAATTTATGAGTTATAGCTGTTGTCTAAAGTGTGGTAAAATGGTTGGATGGTACGATAAATATTGCCAAGAATGTCAAGTAAAATTTAAATTACCAGATGAACCAGAGTGGCAGAGAGAAAATAGTCCAGAAGATTATAAAAAATATAACGAATGGAAAAAAGCAATAGTAGACAAAGTCTTAACCAAATTAAAAAATTAGTATTAACAATATTGTTTTTTATAAATTTAATTAATTAAACTAAAAAAATATGGGATTTGAAAAAATGACAGTAGATATTGCACGAGAAATATGTGCAAACCTTCAAAAAACAATAGACCGACTATTAGCGATGGAAGGTGGTTCGAGAGAACGAAGCTTGGCTATTACTAAACTTCAAGAAGGGAAAATGTGGTTGGGAGAAGAAGGTTTAAACGCAAAAAAAGATGAAAGAATTAAAAGCTAATAAATAAAATTATGAAAACATTAGCAAAATTATGTGAGGAGAATAATATGACCCTTATTACTCTTGCAGAAAAAACGGGGCTACATCTTAGAACACTGAGTAAGATTAGTGCCAACCCCAATACAAATATCACAATCCGGGTTATTCAGGCCATCTATAATGCCGAGGGCTTTAGCCCTCATCAATACCTAAACAATATTAAATTCGGTAGAGAGGTCGGCTCTGCTGAAGATAATAAATAAATAATTAAAAACTTAAAAAATAAAACTTTATGACAAATACAAACAAAACAGATGACTTCTTCTCTGAAGAGAACGAAGCAAAAGTAGGCTGGGCTAAATTCATTAAAATTGGGGATACCGTCAGGGGTATATTAACCTCTGTGTCAGATAAACCTGAACAAGGTAATTTTCCAGCCCAAAAAATATACACATTAAAAACAGATAAAGGAATGATAAATGTCGGTTTTCCTATTTATAAAACTTTTGTAATTAGTTCAATGAAAGGGGCTACAATAGGTCAAGAAGTCGGCTTTAAATATGCCAGTGATTACCAAACAGACGAGAACAAGAAAAAAGGGATGGCTCCAGCTAAAACCATCAAGGTTTATTTAGGTGATGTTGTTGAAACAGCGGAAGCCTTTAGCGAAGAGCCATCAGTAGATGATGTTCCTTTTAAATAATTAACTAACTTACAAAAAGAAACCGACCTTTCTTTTTATGGGTAAAATATAACTATATGAAACTTTTGACGATCACCTGTTCCAAATCAAGAACACTAAATTTAGACGGACTTTTAGGTAGAGATGCTTTTAGGAAAATACAAATATCTGCCACGGCAGAACTAATGACAGTTGATGAAAAAAATAATCCTGTTTTATCTTATGAGGTTTTGTCGGATGAAGTTGATAAAATGTTTGAAGTAGAAATTAGAAAACTTAAAGAATCAATAAAATGCTGAAAGACAAAATAAATCCGCCTCATTATAAGCAACTTAAAGGCATTGAATCTATTGAACTTATAGAGCAATTTAATTTTTGTTTGGGAAATGCAATCAAATATATTCTTCGTTGCGACCACAAAGGAGACAAAGAGACAGACATTAAAAAAGCTATTTGGTATTTAGAGAGAGAACTAAAATCAATAGGTTCAGAAGGACCATATACTAATTCTACGGATCCTAGTCTTAAATTTTATGAAAAACCATTTAAACAAGAATAACTACTTCTCTTCCGACAACAAGTTTTTATCTAATAGCAAACTTAAAACATATTTATTAGATAAAAATCTTTATCATCGGAAGTATATTTTGAAAGAAATAACTGATATTGAAACTCAGCCACTTAGAATCGGAACAGCTGTTGATGTCTATTTAACTGAAGGAAAAGATACCTTTGAAAAGCAGTATGTATCCGTAACTCGTAGGAATCTGAAGAACCCACCAACCGACCACACACAGCTCCCCAACAAAGAATATGACTTAGTAATGAACATTTGTAGTAAAGTGGAGAAGCAAGACGCATTCAAATCCCTCAAAGACCATAAAACACAGGTACTACTTACAAAAAAGATGCCAGAGTTAAAGAATTATGAAGGTGCTTGTGGACTATTGGATTTTCTTTGTGTAAATGGAGAAAATGCTATTATAACAGACCTTAAAACTACTCAAGCTGTAAACCCTTACCGTTATCATTACACTTGTTTGGATTTTTCCTACTATAATCAAATGGCAATGTATTCTTTGTTGGTAAAGCATAACTACCCTGAAGTTAAAAGAGTAGAATGCCGTCATTTAGTAGTAGAAAAAACAGGTATTTATAAGGTCCAAGTTTTTATCCTTGATGCTGAAAGAATATTTTTGATAGAAGATAATATTGAGAGTATTATCAGAGAAATTGACGGTAATAAAGACTGGAGAGTAGCAAACATAAGCTGGGATGAAGCAATTCCAATCGGAGCTATTCAAGAATTAAATGAAATCTTATAACAAACAACCAACTTAAATTTAGAATGATATACTTGGTTTGTTTGGGAAAGTTGACAAACATCTTACTTCATGCTAATATAGTAATAGACATTAATTTTCACATAAGTTTTATGCAACAATCAACTACAACTCAATTAAATAGCTCGTATCTTGGAAGAAGAGGAGTAGTTGCCTCGTTGCACCAAGATGCGGGCTTTTTTATTTAGTTGTAGTTGATTAAAATTAACTATATGAAACATAAACAACTCCTAAGAACTCAAATGACCAAATATTTCGTAGATGTTCCTATCCCGATTGAAGAAATAATAGCTTTCACTGAGGCAGAGTCTTTAGGAATACTTGGCTTTTACTTCCGGGAAGTATCTTTAGTAAATGATTACAGAATTGAAGCGTGTTTTGATAGCCTTGTAAATGATAAGAAAATAACAATCATCTTTGATACCAATTTTTTAACTACATATTATAAATATACTTTTGATGAAGTAATGGATATTTATATTGATTTTTATATAAAAGCTAAAAACTTTAAGGGGGAAATTTATGCCAGCAATTCATAACCAAGATATAGCAGAGGAATTTGTTACATCAAATGACTATAAAAAGAATCTAATGTATCACATTGAGTATGATTTATTTTATTTGTGGCAAGGGACTTGGTATAAACCTATT
This sequence comes from Methanosarcinales archaeon, assembly GCA_012329085.1. Next base: position 3,516 of record JAAXQB010000299.1, read on the forward strand.
GTTAATCACAAAATGCAAAAGTTGGTCTGGAACTTTATAAGAGCTAAGTTCCCAGGTAAAAATGTTACTAAACAATTAGTGGGTGATATTGTAGCCCAAATTAAGTGGGCTTGTTTGAAGACAATAGACAAAGAAGACACCCATTATTTATCATTAAAAGACAAAATACTTAATTTAATTAATTTTCAGCCTGAAGAAATAAGTAAGGATAAAATGTCAACATTTTACTTGCCGTTTCATTACGATGAACTGTCTACGGAAACACCACATTTTAACAAGTTCTTAGAAACTTCCATTGTCAAATTAGACAAAAAAACACAAGAGTTTGTTCCTGACAAAGGATTAATCAATTTAGTACAGGAAATGTTTGGTTTTTTCTTACTTGGTAATATGAAAGGGGCATCAGCGTTCTTCTTAGTAGGTGGAGGAGCAAATGGTAAATCTGTTATGGCTGATATTTTGAAGGAAATGTTTACTAAAGAATTTTGTAGTGCAATGAGCATCCAAACTTTAACGACTAATTTATTTTCTACTCCGCATTTAATCGGTAAGAAAATAAACATTAGTGCTGAAGAAGAAAGTAAATTTATGCAAGCAGATAAATTCAAGGCTCTTGTAACGGGAGATATGGTTAGTGCTGAGCGAAAATTTGGAGAGCAGTTTGAGTTTGAACCGACAACAAAATATCTTTTTGCTTCTAACAAACTCCCTACTTTTGCAGGAATGGATTATGGGCTTAAAAGAAGAATAAAAATCATTCCATTTTTGCGAACCTTTAAAGGAGATAAAGTAGATCACAACCTAATTGATAAGATAAAAAAAGAAAGAGCAGGTATTATTGCTTGGGCGATTAAAGGGGCTGAGAGATTTGTCAAACATAATTATACTTTTTCAAAAGCTAAAGCCTCCACCGAAGCTATGATTGAATTTGAAAGTGAAATTTCTGGGGCAGTCCGCTTCGTTAGAGAAAACTATGAAGTCGATGATGATGTTTTTATCTCTAATGATGATTTGTATTCTCAATATCGTGAATGGTGTTCTATAAACGGCAAAAAACCAATGAGTAGCCATAACTTTGCCAGAGATATAACTCAAAATATTCAAGGAGTAAAATCTAAAACGGGCAGAGTTAATGATACCACCAAGAGGGGCAAAAATATAAGATTAGTAACGGACTTCGATAATATAATGAGGGAAACAGAGAAATCTGGAAAAGAAGAAATCGATGTTGAACAAATTCCAATGATATGAAAAGATTACAAATCAAAGTTTTAAATAAATTCGATAAGAATTCTAGGTTTAAAACTATTTATGTTAGAGCAGACAAAAAAGAACAAATTGTTCTTAATGCTTATTATAGGAAACGAAGGGGAATTTATGATATAAGATATGATTGGGACGAAAATCCTATTGATTGGAAAAAAGAATACACTTCTTGGAAAAACACCGTTACCAGATGCCCTAGGAGTGAGTTTAAGAAAGTTTTCGATGTAACACCCAACTTTATAGTAAGAACTCGCAGGCGTTATTTAAACGCTAAATTAGAGGATGTCTATGAGAAGTATGGTAGGTTTGCTGAATTAGACCAGTCTAGCTGGTTTGTGCAATGGCAACGACAGGAAATGAGAGAAAAGATACAGAAACTAAAGAAAAAGTTAGAATTCACTACTACTAAAAAATTAACAGAGGCTACTTTTGATATTTCAAGTATTAAAAGAGTGCCTATCGGGAGTATCATAGAAGTTGATTGCTCTGGCAAAGCTCTCTGCCCATTTCATAATGACTCAACTCCTAGTTTGTATATCTACAAAGAAGATAATCGTTTTCATTGTTTCTCCTGTGGAGCTAACGGAGATGTGATTGATTTGTATATGGAATTAAATAACTGTAATTTTTATAATGCTTGTAAAGCCTTGACGATATAATACATCTATGCTATGATAAATATATACTCTAATATATTTAAAACATATCTATGTCAAAAGCAGAAGTAAACGAAAACAATCCATTATCTGTCTGGAAAAACTTAAAAGAAAATGAAGGGCTAAGATGGGTTGATATTTCTATAAGAACTAAAATTCCTGTTCCCACTTTATATCAAATATTAAGCAGAAAGAATGAAGAAGAATTACTAGAGTCTATTGGGGCTAAGAATTATCTTATTATTAAAAGCATTTTAGGAATAGATTTGCTAAAAGAATTTAAAAAAACTTTAATCAACTAAAAATAAATATTATGAAAGAAATTTATACGATGGGTGATGGAGTCCATCAAGGGATGTATTACAAATGGGCTATGGCTCAACAACTTAATGGCGGAGTAGTTGGTTCGATTAGAAATATTGAAGGAGCACTGAAGGCTCTTAAATCAGCTAAAAAGCCAGAAGAGGAAAAGATAGAAAGATTAGAAAACGATTTAAAGAAATTAAAGAAACGCAATGAGTATTTTGAGAAAGAATTAGACAATATTGAGAATTTTTATTTTAAAGGATTAAAAAGATTAAGATAATATGAGAGTGCTTGTCGCAGATAAACTATATTTAACTGATTTTCCTCCCAATTTAACTAGACCGATAAAGAAGAAACTTACTCTTCCAAATCCTACCTATCAAGTAATGCTAAGGAAAAACAAGAGAGCTTGCTATAGGATGAAGAAAGATTTCAAGTATTACGAACAACAAGATAATTGTTTAGTTATCGGTAGAGGTAATTTACCAACTCTTGAGAAATATCTGATAGCTAACAATATTGATGCTAACAAAGTTATTGAAAGTTCTCTGAAGATTAGAAGATTAGAAGACGAATTTGTAAGTTCTAACTTGACTCTTCGTGATTATCAAGTTCCTGTTCTCCCTGAAATATTAGAACACAAGCAAGGAGTTATTAAACTGAGCGTAGGATTCGGGAAAACGATTATATCATTAAAGACAATAGAACATCACAAACAGAAAACACTTATAATAGTTCCTAGAAATTCAATTCTAACTCAGTTCAAAGAAGAGATAAAGAAATATTACAACTATGATTGTGGAGTTATCCAAGGCAAGATTTGGAATATAAAAGATGTTACTGTTGCTAGTATCAGCACCTTACAGAAAAGAAACTTAGACGAGATAAAGAATCGTTTTGGTTGTGTGATAGTTGATGAGTGCCATACCCTGATTAGTGAAGCGAGGTTAAAAGTTATCCAATCCTTTGATCCTTTATATCTATATGGTCTGAGTGGGACTCCCAGAAGAACAGATGAGCAAGGAGAAGCAATCTTCTTTACTTTCGGTAACATCGTAACAGAACATAGTTTGCCTCAGAAGACTCCAAAGGTTAACATTGTCAGATATGATGGCAAGTATATTGTAGAAGAATATATGGATATGGTTCAGACAATGGTTGATGACACAAGTAGAAATGTAGAAATAACAAGGAAGACATCCATTGAAATATATCGTGGTAGAAAAGTTTTAATACTAACAAAGAGAATAGAGCATTTTGAGAAGATAAAATATTTTTTAAATAACCATAAAGTTTATGCCCTTTCATCAAAAGACAAACAAAAAGATAGGGATGAATTGCTTAAAAAACTTAGGAATAACACCATCGAGTTTAATGTTATTGTTGGTACTTATAGTATGCTTAGCACTGGCGTTGATATTCCGGCACTTGATACCATTATCTTCGCTGGCGATGTTAAGTCTGATGTTCTTACTGAACAATCTGTTGGTAGAATACTCAGACTATTCGAAGGTAAAAAAGACCCAAAGGTAATAGACATCCACGACTATACAAATCCTATATTTCATAGACAGTTCTTAAAAAGACAACAATTCTATAATAAAAATAACTGGGAAATCCTTAAATAACTAATAAAAACTTTATGAAAAAAATTAAACCTTATGAATTGCAACTAATAGATTTAAATGCCATTTAAAGAAAAAGATTTTCAATCGCTATTTACTAAGTGGATGAAGAAGAACACAACAAAAACAGCCGTTTATGAACTTAAAATAACTAAAACCAATACATTGCCATTTAGTAAGTTTGAACCACACCAATTGCCAGCCCTTAACAAGGCTAAATATGGAACATTAACACATAAGATTTCAGATATGAGTCTTGGATATAAACCTTTCGACTTCTGTGTCTGGTCTGGTTGTCTAGCCTATGTAGCAATTATGTTCTATAAACCAAGACAATCTAAATGTTGTTATTTATTAGATATACAAACAGTTTATAAACTAAAAGAAATGCCTGGCAAGCGGAGCATTTCTTTAAAGGATTGTGTTAAATTAGGAACTAAAATTTATTTATGAAATTTACAGTAGCAACATTTACAATAGCAATATTTACAGCAATATTTTGGAATTCTGGTTTTGAAGAATTTGTTATTTTTATTATAACTTTAATGGCTGCTTCAGTAATTGAGAGCGATTAAGGAGTAGTCTCGGTTTCGACTTCTTTTTCTTTTTTACTTTCTAATGTTTTAAGCCTAACTTGTTCTATCACTCGTTGCTTCACAGCTTCTTTAGTAGCTTTAATTTTTATCGGTAATAAATTTAAGCTAGTTAGCCCCATTGATCTTATCAGATTCTCTAATTTTTCAACATTATGGCTAAATTGTTTTTCTTCAGGATATTTGATTGATTGAGTTAAGTACTTTTTATATAAACTTTCAAGTCCTTGTTCATAAGAGCCTTTAAGCTCTTTTTCTTTTTCTAATATTCCCCATACTTTTAAATCTTCTTGGTCCTTTAGAGTTGTTCCAAGAGGACTCAATACTTGTTCAAGCCTAATATCAAGAGGTGGTTCTTTGCCATCAACATAACTACCACCAATAGCTTTATTCACTTCTGATAAAAATGGAATTATTCTCATCGCTTCTATAGTTTTTCCAGTCATAGGAATATCTAAGAATTTCTTCTCTTCACCTTTAAATTTTTCTACTTTGCCACCAAAATAATCTAAATTATCATTTATTCTTTTAGATAAACCAACAAGCGGATTTAAACCTAATGAATCTATATTGAATCTAAACAAATCAACAATTCTTGTTAAATCATTGATAGGTAATAC
>JAAXQB010000333.1 GCA_012329085.1 Methanosarcinales archaeon
ATATCGACTCTTCTGGAGTTTCTGCCCTTGATTCAGTTTCTTTACATGCTAACAAAGGGTTACCTTTCCTACTTTATCACATTACAAGATAAACTAGTTATATGAGGCGGTATAACCTCAAATCATTCAGAAAAGCAAAATCAGTATCGGATGCTTAAATGAGCATCTAATATGACAAAGTCGAGTTAATTTCAAAGATAATAAAAAATATGCGTGAATCCTGCGAAAGCTTGCAGATATAAGATTTAAAGAACAAGTGATAAGTTATAATGCATGTACAGATGAAAAAAAGCATACAATATAACAATTATTTAGAACGAAAACAAAATTCCTTTAAACAAAATTTTTTCAAAGAAAAAAAAATTAGAATAAAGTTCTCTTTGAGAACTTTCTGGAAGGAATTTTTAGAAGGAAATTCTCTTTGGAGCTGTGTATTTAAAAATTATATATAAAAAAACTCAATAATTACATCATTTTTTAATAAAAATATAAATCTTGATGCGTGTTAATGTTTAAAATATAGCATTCATTTTAAATTCACATAAGAATTAACTATATTAATTCCTTCTTCCAATAATTCTTTTGCAAGAGATTCGGTATTTGATTCCGCAAACACTCTAATAATTGGCTCTGTTCCTGATGGTCGAATTAAAAGCCATCCATGGTCATACCAAATCTTAACACCATCTGTAACATCTACTTCTTTATATTGATTTAAAACATTATTTTTTATCTGTTCCATCACTTCATCAAGATTTTCACACTTAATTTTTACTTTTGCATTTGAATATTCTGGGACACTCTTTGCAAGTTCTGAAAGTGATGTGCCTGATGCAATAATTTCTAACAATTTAGCACATGCCATCGCACCATCTCTACAATATTGATGTTCAGGGAAAATTAAACCTCCATTACCCTCTCCCCCAAATACAGAATCATGTTTAATCATTTCAGCTGCCACATTAATAGACCCCACAGCAGTCCAAATAATATCAACTCCTGCCTCAACTGCTACGGCTTTCATTCTTTGAGATGAACTTACTGGTGTTACAATAGAGCCTTTTTTTTCATTTAGCACATATTTTGTAACCATGGCAAGTAAAACATCTTCATCAATAAACTCCCCATTCTCATCAATAAATACTGCCCTATCTGCATCACCATCTTGTGCAACCCCCATAACTGCACCCGTATCCTTAACAAGCCTTTTAAGTTCTGTTAATACTTCATTTATAGGCTCTGGATTACGCCATGGAAAAGTACCATCAATTTGTGCATTTAAAGTGAGTACTTGACACCCAAGCTTTTGTAATAAAAATGGAAGTGCAACTGAACCAACTCCGCATCCTGTATCAGTTATAACTTTGAAATTCTTTTCAATAATGCTTTTAGAATCTACTGAATTCATAATCCCTTTAATGTAATACTCATTTGAATTATTCTCAATTGTTAAATCTCCAGTTTTATTCCATGGTGCCACCATGAATTTTTTTGATTCATATAATTTTTCAACTTCTAATTCACATTCTCGTGAAAGTTCTGTACCATCGCCTGCAATTAATTTAATTCCATTATATTCTCTTGGATTATGTGATGCAGTGATGATTATTCCACCATCTGCAAAATCTCTTGTGTAGTATTGTATTGCAGGAGTTGATGCAATTCCAACATCAATCACCTTAATTCCTGTTGATAATACGCCTGCAATTGTTGCAGATTTTAACATATCTCCCGATATTCTGGTATCTCGGCCAATTACAATTGTACCTTTTTTTAGATATGTTCCAAACGCTTTTGCAACATCAATTGCAAGATTTACAGATAGGCATTCATTAGCAATACCTCTAACTCCACTTGTTCCAAATAATGACATTTTTTTTCACTCCATTTAAATATTATATCCTATCCTATATTACTTTTACTATGCAATTAAAAACGGATGATGCATACCAAGTTTTTTCAATAATAAAACTTAGTTCTACTTATGTATTTAGCATATCCTCTTTCAGAATGAATTGATAAATTTTTAATAGATTATTCGGAACGAATAATCGTTTGTTCATTCGGAACGAGTGCGCGTTATTTTACTTATCATTTTATTTACATTGCCCTTGTAGATATTTAATTTTTAATCACACACATCATAAATAAAAATCTATTTATGGTTTGATTACATACTATATATATGAAGTTTACATATAATTCTTGCATTGTAAAAAATTAAAAAATTCCATTGATGCATAATTTTATAAATTATATGCCATAATAAAAAGTAAACTTTAAACATATTAAACTAAATGAAAAAAACATCAATATACTATCAATAAAAATGGAAATACATTATGGAAAATAAAAAAGAGATTAAAAAATTCGTTAAAGATAAATATGCAAAAATTGCATTTAGTGGAAGTTCTTGTCGTTCAAATTGTGCAAACCCCCTAAATCCTGCCGATCAAGCAAAATCAATAGGATATTCGGAGCAAGAAATAAAAAGTATTCCAGATACCGCAATGATGGGACTAGGATGTGGCAATCCAACAGCATTGGCAGAATTAAAAGAAGGTGAAACCGTTTTAGACCTTGGATCTGGAGGGGGTTTTGATGCATTCCTTGCAGCACAAAAAGTTGGTGTAAAAGGAAAAGTTATTGGTACAGATATGACTATTGAGATGATTGAAAAAGCAAGAGAAAATGCTAAAAAAGGCGGTTATACAAATGTTGAGTTTAGAATCGGTGAAATAGAAAATTTGCCTGTCGAGGATAACTCCATTGATGCCATCATAAGCAATTGCGTTATTAATCTTTCAATAGATAAATTAGCCACTTATAAAGAAGCATATAGAGTTTTAAAGCCAAATGGCAGAATTCTTGTATCTGATATGGTAATTGAAGGTGAACTGCCTGAAGATGTCCGACAAAGCCTTGAAGCTTGGTCAGAATGTATTGCTGGAGCTTTAGAGAAACAAGACTATTTGGACACAATTGAGAAAGCAGGTTTCAAAAATATTGAAATTGTTGCAGAACATCCTATTGATGGATCGGATGATAGACTTGTATCAAAAGTTATCAGTATTCAAGTAAAAGCATACAAATAGAATAGAAAATGAAATTATAAAACTTTGCCTAATATGGATAATATATCAATTCGTATTAGGTGAATTATTCATTAAGGTGTAACTCATTTTAGTCATAAAAAGTTTAATATTAAATATTCAAAAAATTTAAAATAAAAAGATTCATGTGTTTAAAATATTATAAAAAATTCCATCAATTTATTTAAAATCAAATTTCAATTTGTATAATCTTCTGACTGATATTTTCAATCACTTTTTTTTAGAATTTTTTATAGTTCATTTGTGTAATTCTATCGTAAGTCTTTGGACAAGATACAATTGCCAATCCAATAGATGATAATTAATGGCAAGTTATTATCCATTACCTTATGGGTTTTAGAATAGCTGCTCTTGTATTGGCATCACTCAACGCAGATTATTTAATCCTTGTGTAGAGCATCTGACTTGTCAGAATAAAAATCGACTCGTGCCGCAATCGAAATCTGTGCCGCAAGCTTTCGTGCAACCTTTCCACGATTTGAATAATTAGAATCTTTTATCAATGGGTGATTAAAAATAATACCATGTTTTGGAGATGATGCTTTTCCTTTTAAATGTTTAAAAAGTGCCTTATTTGAACCTAAAACTTGAATTGTGCTTGATGGCATAAAACACAGCCGTTTAAAACTACTTGCAATGCTTATTAATCGTGCACCCAATAAAGCACCTGCAACAGCAGAAAGGTTTGGTGCAAGTGATTCCATTTGATTTACGATATATTTTTCTATTTTAATACGATTTTCATATAAACCATCAAGGCTTAATGCAAAACTTGTAATAAGTTCCAAATCATCAAGTTCCATATTCTCATACAAGAAATCCCCTTCTAAAATGAATTTCATAAGCTCATATCCTTTTAAATCCAATTCAGGAAAATACAATCCACACCACTCAGTTAATCGTTCTGATAAATGATTGGTATTTTCATTTATATCATCTAATGCTTCTATTGAATGTATGATGCATGACTCTTTTGTATATTTAGATAATTGAATTTTAACTGCATGAGTGCTTACTGCATGTAATAATTGATAATACTCATATTCAGATTCTACAAATCCACACTCAATTGCTTTTGATTTTATATCAATCTTAGAACAATCATTTTTCAGACCTAAGTCAATTCTATCAATCCAAATTTTTGCAAGTTCTTCTACTTCTTTTGTATAAATAATGTAATCAATAACAACACCATCTATAACATCAAGCTCACCATACCATGTAAAAACTTTCAATTTACACACCCTCTGAATACATATATTCTATAAAATATCTGATTTTCATTTTATTTTCTCTATTATAGCTCCACTATTATTTGCACGCGTAATTAAACTAAATCCTCCAATCGCATCATCAAGTATTTTTTGAACTTCTTTTTGCAAGATTTTACCTTCATTTTTATTACTCGTAATTGCATATATTAAAGGTCCAAAAGAACTCATTCCTGCCCCAAAACTATTATCTTGCATATATTCCATTAAATCTTTTACAATTTTGTTTTGATAAAAAATTTCCCTTTTTTTAAATCCTATTGCTTGCAATTTATTTATTGCATTGCCAAAATTTTCTATATCATTATCAATTATTGCAGGCATCATTTGCATTAATATTGTATGTGATACTTCTTGTACTTCTTTTAATGGAATTGGACATTCTTTTTTAAATATATCAATTTCCTTTTTATCATGTGCACCTTTGAATTTAGGAATTGCAAGTATAATATCCCAATCTGGAAAATCATGCCGAAAAATAATTGGTGCAGGATTTGCATTACTTGCCGAAGATGGTAAAAACGATAGTTTTTCATTGAATTTATGCCCCCCATCTATGATAATTCCGCCTATTTCAAATCCTGCAATTCCAATACCAGAAGTGCCACCTCTTTTAACTTTAATTGCAAGTTCTTTTACACTAAATTTTAAATCATATAAAATATTTACTGCATATGCCACAGAAAGTGCCACTTGTGTGCCTGAACCAAGTCCTACATGATCTGGAATCTTTTGTATAACTGTAATTTTAATTCCCTTATTTTCTGGCAATACTGTATTTATGGCTTTTAAAATTCTTTCTTTGAAAAGAGAAGATTCCGATACTTCAATAAAATCTGATTTTTCTGCAATTATTTGAATATTTGGAGAATTTAATGCAATACCCACCCCCCCATCAATTCGTCCACAAGTTCCATTTAAATCTATCAATCCTAAATGTATCCTTGATGGTGCGGTAATTTTAATCATAATTTGTACCATTCATTTCATTGTAAAAATTGCTAAGTGCATATTTTAATTTATTATTTTCTACATCAATAAATTCTTCTTTTTCATCATCTGGAAATATATTATATACTGAATGTTTTTTAAGTTTCGGTGCTCGCTCTTCTGAAAATCGGCTATCCATAAGAATTCTTGCACCATAGTCATGAGGAGACCTCACAACTCGTCCCATTGCTTGCCGTATTTTTCTAATTGTTGGAATTAATACGGCATATTCCCAACCAGTACCCGCTCCAAAAGTATGATTGTATGCAAACTCGATTGCCTTCATTCTATCATTTAATGCAGGATATCCAATACCTACAATTACAACTGTACGCCCCCTGCCATCGCGATAATCTACACCCTCACTAAGTGTTCCCCAAAGATACGATAAAAGCACTGCCTTTTTTGAGTTCTCACCAATTTTAAAGAAATCCTCTCTTATTTGTTGAGAAGATACTCCGGTTTCATCTAAAAATAATGGAATGGATTCTTCCAATTTAGATATTTTTAATTTTAATTTATTAAAATATCGTTTAGATTCTGCAGAACTTTGAAAAAATATAATTACATTTCCTATCGAATATTCAATAATATCAAGTAGCACAGATTCTATTGTAGCCATTATCGCAGGATCGCTTCTATTATTTGCAATAAGTGGTGGTATTTGAATTGTTGCAGTCAATCTATTTTCAATTGAAAATGTTGTTTTATATGCAAGTTCTATTGTAGGTCTATTAATACCAAGCACAGATTTCATCATATCAAATGGCCGTAAAGTTGCAGACATTAAAATTGCAGAATAAACAGAATTGAATAACTGTTCTGTGATATTTTTTGGAATGCAAGTAGAAAGCTCAATTCTACCATACACTTCATTTTTAACCATGTCTCGCTTTATGTTCAATATTGGATAATATTCAAGATTGTTTGAAAGTATAATATATTTTGATAAAAAATCAGCAACAAGTCTTACACTTGACCGCTTTAATATACTACTCACTCCTTTTTTATAATCATTATGGTTTTTATTTTCTATACTTTCTCCAAATTTACTAATATCGGTTAAAAAAAGTAAAATTTTATTTTTTTCCCCAAACCCTTCTTTTTTTGCCTGATTTAAAAATTTTGCAAGTAATTTATCATCTCGTTTTTTTGGGTCACTTATTCGTATGTCAATCCAATGGTTACCAATTCGCTCACGATCTCCAAATTTTAATGTTGAAGCATAGAATTCTTTTAGAACATTGAAAAACACCCTAAATAATAGATATGCATCAGTAAATTCAAATTCAAGCTCTTTCATTGCTTTTTCAAGTGTATGTTCTGTAATTGAATCAGACGAATGCGATCTTGCAGATGCTTCAATATTATGAGCTTCATCAAGAATTACTATCACTTCATTAGGTTCTTTTTCAAGCCAACCCAATAACAAATTAAATATGTCATTATTTAGAACATGATTGAAATTGCATATTATTAAATCGGCATGTTTTATTTCCTTTTTTAAGAGTTCATAACCGCACATGCCTTGGTTTATTGCATATTCATTGACTTCTTCAGGGGCTCTTACACCTGAAAAAAGCCAATTTTTAAATTCTATATTATCTGAATGCAATACTTCATAAAGGTCGTTACATGAATTGTTTCTAAGTTTTGCAGCTTTTGTATTTGCCGCATCAAGTTCTTTTGAAAGCTCATTTCGAAGTTCAATATACGAACGGTCTTTCGATTCTTTGTATTTTTCATTTGCAGATTTAATTTCGGTTTTTTTTAGATTAAGTTCTCGTTCAAGTTTAATTAAATCATAGGTATTTTCTTTTTTAACTTTGCATTCTTCATAATCTATGCCATGTGCACACATTGCTGTTTTTCCTTTAAGAACAACAACTTTTATATCATTTGATTTTTTTATATCTTTTGCTTCTTGTATGAATTGTACCATCTGTTGATGGACACTTGTTGCTATGATTATTGTTTTATCTATAGTTTTTCCAACATGCAATGCAGGTGCAAGTGCACTTAGTGTTTTTCCAGTTCCGCATGCCCCTTCAAATAAAATTAAATTTCCTATTAGAAGTGCAGAATGAATGTTATCCATTGCGTCTTTTTGATTTGGATAGCATTTTTCTTTTGGAAAAAATCTTAAATATTCATCAGTTCCATTTAACATATATTCTGTAGGTGTTTGCGTTATAGAAACTTCTTGATTTTTATTCATTTGTGCCATTCTTATACGGCTTATGCTATATATATTTAAATACAACATAGTTTTGATTTTTTTGCATTTCTACGATATGTTGTGTGCACATTCAAAAATTTTTTACTGCATATAAAGGCTATCTAACAATTGAAATTCCGTGTATAAATCAATTAATATTTATCACATTTGGGGCAATATTTATAAAATTATAATTAATAATTACCCAATTGGGATAAAATATAACTTAAATGTATAATGTAAATTAGTTATTGGACAGCTTCTATAATTTTTTATTTTTTTAATTTTTTCGACATTTTTAGATTTTTATCCTAAAGTTCTTCTATCTTCTTAAGGTAGTAATCTATTTTTTATCTATTTATTTCTTGTTCCTCTTCTACTTCTTCATCTTCTGTTAAATCTGTTATATCTGATTTGCCTATAATTTCTTCCTCTTTTTTATTAAATGCTTGTTTTAGCTCTTTAGGAATTTTTTTTATTCAATAATATTTCCCACCCTTCATCTGGCATATCTTCAATCTTTTTCCCCTGAACAGATTTTGAAAAATCAGCATCAACAAAATCACTTATTATTTTATTAAATATTTTACTAACTTTATAATCAAACTTATAACGACTCCACAAAGATACTTTTTTATATTTTTTACACTCCATTATTTTATTTTATATAAACATTATCGCAATTTAAATCAATTTTATATTTATATTATAAAATCTGTAAATTTAAATTTTAATATAATTTCATTC
>JAAXQB010000106.1 GCA_012329085.1 Methanosarcinales archaeon
AGGTGGAGCTCAAGCCATAGCTGCATTAGCGTATGGAACAGAAACTGTTCCTGCAGTAGATAAAATTGTTGGCCCAGGCAATATTTATGTGGCAACAGCAAAGCGAGAAGTATTTGGTACAGTAGGTATTGATATGTTCGCAGGACCATCAGACATACTAGTTTATTGTGATGGTAAAACTGACCCCGATTGGATTGCAATGGATTTATTTTACTGTTTTTTGCATTAGAATACTCTTCAAGAAGTTCATAATTCATTTCAAGAAAAATATTTCCAAAACTAAATTTAGAAAGAACATTCTTTGCTTCATCTTTTTTATCAAGAATATATAATGCAGCTGCAAAGATACATTCATTTATAGGACAATACCATCACCCACATACGCCTATTATCAATTCTGTATGTTTAAAATCAATATTCTTATTATCTGGAACGAAGTGGAAAAAGAAGTCTTTATAGTGATATGATAATTATTTCAATTGATTGTATCATTAAATTTTTAGCATTTCAAATATTCCATATCCATAATTGAAATTATTTTTATTTTTTTATTATCAATATTAACTCGACTTTGTCAGATTAGATACCCATTCAAACATCCAATATCGATTTTGCGTTTCTGAATGACTTGAGGTTATGCCGCCCCATATAACTGGTTTATCTTGCAATATGACAAAGTAGAATTAATATTGTGAGATGAAACACATAAATTTATGCAAGTTGATCAGATTGCACATGCTGTTTGTGCGATCTCGATAGGGGCGAGGATCTTAATTGATAACCATATTAATTATACTATAAGCTTTCTGAATTGCTCTACGGTCAAATCTGCATCTCTAATAATATTTTTTAATACCTTGGGATGAAGAATTTTTCCAGAATGGTAGGGAACAGTTATTCTTTTTCCCAATTTATTTTTATAAATTTTATGACTTCCACTTTGTCCAACAAGAACAAAACCAATTCGTTCTAAAATCTTTATAACTTTACTTGCAGACACTCGAGGAAGTTTTTCACTCATATTGCTACTTCCAAGGATGTTAAACTTATGGATTCAATTATTGGAATTTCCTCTCCGCTATTTATTCGATCTTCTATATGGATACGAATAGAATCTTTTATATTTTCTAAAGTTTCCTCATAAGTATTTCCTTGTGTATAACAGCCTTGAAGTTCTGGACAAAAAGCAAAATATCCATCAGCATCTTTTTCAATCACAACAGATAATTTATAGTTTTTCATAATTTTACCTTAATATATTTATATATAATAGTATTTATCATCAAATTTTAATGTAGCAATAAATTTTAGGTTCAAATGGAATATAATATAGACATAATAATAATGAAGCTAAATGCTATAATCATACATTATAGCATAATGCATGGCACAAAAAATTTTTTGCTTACTGATATCAATTCACTTAAAGATACCAATTTTGTTAAAATCCCGTCGATACTATATTGTTTTGGTAAATGACTCTTCAATTGTTCAATATGGTTACGAAATTCAGTCACAAAATTTTCATCAATTCCTTGTTTATATAATTCACAAGCATAGACTTTTTTTAAATGTTCATTCTCAATGTAAGAATGAGTATTTATGATTTTTTCTAAGGTGGGAATCCACTTTAGATTTTGTGGTTTGCCAAAAAGTCTCGTAAAAATATTATTCCATGCTGAAGTCTGTGATTCACCAAAAAGATTATTAGCAATATTATTATAAAATTTCATTAAATAAGCACTACAATATCCCAATTCAACAACATTTAAAAAATGACCACGAAAACATCTTCGTCCATGTAATATAAAATTAGATTTTTCTAATAAGTATCGCCGCTCTCTGGATATTTGAAGTTCTTTGTCAAGATATAAAAAAGCTATATTTTCATCCATATAAATTATATCATTATCTCTTTTTTTAAGGAAGGTAGAATTCGTTCTTTTTGCTGCAAAATCTTTTAAAATTTTACGAATGTTTGATGTTTGAAAATCCCCTTGTAAATTAATTCCAGAAATATATTTGGAGATTTCTCGGTTTTCTTCATGATGTTTCGAAATTTGTTTCAAAACTCCAGTATACATATCCTCTGCCCACTTGAAAAAGTTCAACTCCGATGAGTTGTTTATTACTAAAAAAGGCGAATTTACCCATTTTCTATTTAATGTAATATTCAAGATTTTTTCAACATCAGCATTAATAGGAAATTTTAGATGAATTATTAAATGCACAGTTCCAACACCTGAAGGATATAATCTAATTTGATATTGGGAATAAATGGATTGAAACTTTGTATTAAATTTGTCTTCAAATAATGTTTTTTGAATATGGACTTTGAGTTGCTCAGGTGAAAAAGGTATGATTTGAAAAGGGTATATTCGAAGACCTGATTTAGAAGTCTCAGTAAATTGAGAATGTTGAAAAGGTTTCCAGAATTGATCATACTTAATCTATGGATTACGAATGGGTTTAAGATACCCATATGGTTCGATCTTTTCATATTTCGATCCTTTCATTAAATCAATTCTTTTTTTTATATTACTAGAATTAGCTAAAAATCTAAAATCATTTTTTAATTTTTTTGGATGAAATACTGGTTCTGGAAATTTAAATCCTTTAATTAATCTTATATATATTCCTTTTTCTGATTTCATACTATCAATAGAATTAAAAGAAGTAGCTACAGAACAAGAAAAGAGAAATAAGTATAACCTTAATCAGGAAGCGCTTTTTCTGAAGAGAAAGAACCCTGATCAAAGCATTTGTTTCCAAATATCTCTTTTATGGAGATTTGCCTCATTTTCTTTTCCAATTCCTCCATAACGCGATCGTTCGCGAATAAGAGAGAAACCTGTAACTACTTATTAATAGAATTTACAATTATATAAATGTATTGAAAAATGAAAAATACCAATATAAAATAAACAAAAATTAAATTTTTTTCATTAATTCATTTAATATGCATTTTCCTACAAAAAATAAATATTTTGAATATGCTTTTGAAAAAGAATGAGAGTCTATTTGTCATATATGGTAAACATACTGTGTAATAATTTATACTATCGCAACATATTAATTTTTAAATCCCATCAACATACATTCTTTCCAAGAATGCGATCTCAAAGAGAATGAGCGTTAAAGCTAAATTTGATGCGACAGCATATCGATTCAATGCATAAATTGCTTTAATTTACATTCTCAAGTCCATTAAATCAAAAAATGTCACATATGGTAAATATGTATGACATATTAAGTATTTCAAATCCTTTGGTATTAAAATAATGAAAATCAACATTTTTCGATTTTAAATAGTGCAGTTGGAATGAATGGACTTGTTTCAATTCCGCAGGGGCTGAAACAGTTATAAATTTTATTTCATTTTATTTTCCATATATTTAAATTTACATCATATATATTGTTCTTGTATTTCTATAATCTCAAAACTATTTTTTGCATTAGAATACTCTTCAAGAAGTTCATAATTCATTTCAAGAAAAATATCTCCAAAACTAAATTTAGAAAGAACATTCTTTGCTTCATCTTTTTTATCAAGAATATATAATGCAGCTGCAAATGCTTCAACTGA
>JAAXQB010000075.1 GCA_012329085.1 Methanosarcinales archaeon
CACAGCACTGAATGCCTTCTGGGCCGCAACCAAGAAATTGATGTAATCCATTTCGTTACATTTTGGCGTGTTCATACCTTAACTTTATCACATTCTATTGAACTGCGTAACTCCTATTACCTTAACTGAACAGCACCTTTTTACTGTACATAATTTATAAAATTATGTAATAAGAGAAATTTCCAAGTTCTTGTTTTCCATATTTTAAATTTACATCACATATATTGTTCTTGTATTTCTATAATCTTAAAACTGTTTTTTGCATTAGAATACTCTTCAAGAAGTTCATAATTCATTTCAAGAAAAATATCTCCAAAACTAAATTTAGAAAGAACATTCTTTGCTTCATCTTTTTTATCAAGAATATATAATGCAGCTGCAAATGCTTCAACTGAAGTTAATTTAAATGGTCTTCCAAAATTTACAGAATTTGCAGCAACAAGAAATGGAAGTGCCCGAGATATAATATTTATTTTTATAAGTTTTGGAAATATATCTTCTACTTCTTTCCAAGAACAATCCAATACTGCAATATTTTGTGCCTTGTCTTTTTTAGATATTACTTGTTTTGCTATTGGATTTAGAACAATGGTTCTTTTTGGAATTTTTTGAATATCCTTAACCATCTGTGCAAGATTAAATCGTGCCATTTTTTTACCAGTGCATTTTTTAGGATTGCATCGCTGTGTATGATAAATATAAAGGTTCATGAGAATATGTAATAAATGTTAAATGATTATGATTGGTTTTTATTTTTCTGGGTTTAAAATATATAACTTGTGCAGATATCAAATTAAAACATATTTATATGTGCTCTTATTATTGATGCTATCAGTTTTAAATCATATGTTTTATATCTAATGAGTGCATTATAAAATGAATTGTTTATGAACATTTCAATTCACAACAAGAGTTGAAAGGAAATAAAATATATGAAGTCCCATAGGGTAGTGGTCAATCCTACTGGCCTTTGGAGCCCGTGACGGCGGTTCGAATCCGCCTGGGACTATTTTTTACAGTATATACTTTATAAATATGTGTTTCTCGGAAAAAGAAATATATTCTATATAATATCTGATTTTGCATTATATAATAAGAGAAATTTTCGACAGCTTGTTTAGAATGAACAAGCGTTTGCCCATTTGAGATAAATGAGTGTCATCTCAACACCATGTTTTAATACACCCCACCTTTATTTTTTGTATATGCATTAAAATTTCTATTTGTTATAATTTAAAGTATAACAACACCAACAGTTTAAAAATCTACTTGTGTATTTTATATTCCCTGTAATTAAATTACAACGGCATTAATTAGATTGATAAGAAAGTTATGTCGATAGAATATAGATTGTAAAATCAGCATCTGAAATATTAATGAATTGAAAATATATAAAGCATATAAGTAAAAAAAATCATTTTCTCATTGTATATAACTTATAAAATCATCTACTTAACACCCATTCTTTCGAAAATTTTCGGAGAAAATTTTTGTTTTAAAATTTCTTCCAGAAATTTTATTCAGAATGATTTAGAGAAATTTCTAATTTCTCGTACAGTTGTAATATCACGAACCAAGTCTATTATAAAAGGACTTCACCATCTACGATTAATTTAACTTTATGAAAAATTGAAAATTTTTATATGTATATAATTTTATAAATTATATACTAACGCTCATTCGTTCCGAATGAACTATCAAAAATCAAAGATTTTTTTAAACTCATTCTGAAAGAATGAGTGATTACGCTTGTTTGTTCCAAACAAGCTATCAAAAATCAAAGATTTTTTCAAGCGCTTGTTTGTTCCAAACAAGCTATCAAAAATCAAAGATTTTATGCGTATCTTTTCTTTTAAAAACCATGTATTTATAAATTATATTCAATTAAAAAAATATTTTTACACATCATTAAAAAGTTTAAAAAATATAAAGCATACTATAGTATAAACATGTTTCCATCTAAATTCTATATTATACTTTAAGATAAAATCTCTCAACTAATACTAAAAATATAATTTCAATGTCACGCATTAGAAAAATACAAAAACGATTGATAAAAGATATGGCACTTAAACGAATTGAGGTATTATTCGAACTTGCCAAAAAAGAACATAAATTACATTCAGATTGGAGCAATCGATATATAACCCTTATAAGAAAAATTAGTATGCGATATCGGGTTCGATTAAAAAAAGAACAAAAAATGCGAATGTGTAAAAATTGCAATACATATTTAATGCCGGGCAGTAGTTCAAGAATTAGACTTCATAAAAAAAAATACCTCTTAATAACTTGCTTAAATTGTGAGAAAATAAAGCGATATCCATATATTCAAAATAAACGCAATTTGCATAACGAATAAGAAGTTTAATATATAATCTATGGAGTATATGTGATATTATGAAATTTCCTTTAATGTCCATTCAAATTGGAAAAATAATGAGCATTCCAATTAAATTGCATATCACATTTTTATTAATTTTACCATTATTTGCATGGATATTTTCCATTCAACCTTCGCCATTTGGTTTTTTAGAAATTGAGCCTGCTTTGACGCGATATTTTTTTGGCACAATTGCTGCAATAGCATTATTTATTTGTGTTATATTACACGAGCTTGGACATTCTTTTGTTGCAATGAAGTATGGAATTAAAATAAAAAATATCACTCTTATGATATTTGGTGGCGTTGCATCAATGGAATCCATTCCAAAAGCACCAAAAGCCGAATTTTTAATTGCATTAGCAGGTCCAAGTGTGAGTATTATATTGGGGATAATATCTCTTGTATTATTGAATATTTGGATAATTCCTGTTTTTGGTATAGAGTCGCCATTCTTTATTTTATTTAATCTACTTGGTTGGTTAAATATAGTTCTTGGAATTTTTAATTTACTTCCTGCATTTCCAATGGATGGTGGACGAATACTTAGAGCAGGTCTTGCAACACAAATGTCTCACATCAATGCAACCAGAATTGCAGTATATATTGGGCAATCTTTTGCAGTCTTAATGGTAATATTTGGAATACTGATACCAAATATATTTTTTATATTGATAGCATTTTTCATATATGTTGCAGCATCTGAAGAACTTAAAGTTATGGAGATTAACACTTTATTGGGTGATGTTAAAATTCGTGACATAATGACAGTTAATGTAGAATCTGTATATCCTGATATGAAGATTAATGCACTTTTAGACCTTATGTTTAATAAAAAACATATGGGTTATCCTGTAATTAATACCACTTCAAGAACTGTTATAGGCATTGTCACATTTTCTGATGTGCAAAAAATTCCAATTGATAAAAGAGATTTTACTCTTGTAAGAGATGTAATGGCGAAAAATATTATTTCAATTGCATCTGATGAAGGTGTATTCAATGCTCTTAATATTCTTTATCAAAATGGAATTGGGCGACTATTAGTTATAGAAAATGGTGTGTTGAAAGGAATTATATCAAGAACAGATATAATAGTTGCAATTCAATTATTAAAAAAATAAGTATGTGTTTAGTTCATTAAAATCAATATCAACAAGATATTTAATTGCATGTAAATGCAATAGTTGATTACAAGTTTTGAATCAATGAATTGAAAATTCTCCAACTCATTAACGATTGTTCTAATTGCAATATCAAAGATTTTATCGTTCATTTCAAACGAGTTATCAAAGATTTTTTAGAGCATAGAATTCATAAAGTTATACAGTTAACATTCATTTTAGAAAAGAAGGAGTTGGAGAAAATTTTCAATTTATCAACTGTCCATTCATAATAAATATACTTCATGAATGTAATAAATAAATTTTTTAAATAATGAATGACACATTTATTGTGATAAAAAAACTTTTTCGTAAATATTTTTTAATAGAATCTACAAATATAAATAGAGAATAGAAAAAAAATAGGAAATAAAAAAAATAAAGGTAATATTTATAATGAAAGTAATAGCTTTTGTAGGTATGCCCGCATCAGGTAAATCCGAAGCGGCATCAATAATAATAATAAACTCAAATGCATTGGGTATAAATATGGGCGACATTGTTCGCGAAGAAATAAAAAAGCAAGGTGTAGAACCCACTGATTCAAATCTTGGAAAACTTGCAACAGATCTTAGAAAAAAAAATGGAATGGATTTTATTGCAAAACAATGTGTTGAAAAAATAAAAAATAATATGGCAAACAATATTGTTATTGATGGAGTTCGAGGAATTGACGAAATCGAATATTTCAAAAAATCGCTTGCAGATGATTTTACATTGATTTTTATAAACACGCCCCTTAAACTTAGATTTGAAAGAATACAAAAACGAAAAAGATCTGATGATACAATGAAAACCATTGAAGACTTATGCACAAGAGATAATCGAGAAATCGGATGGGGGCTTGACAAAGCAATGGATATTGCTGATATTGTTATTGAAAATACAGCAAGTCTTGATGAATTGAAACAAAAAATGCAAAAATTGAATATATTCTAAATATAAATAATATACGCCATGATAAAAGTTGAAATTTCAGCAATAGTTAATCCAACAGAAGATGTTGAAAAAGTAAAAGATGCAATATTATTTATATCAACCGTTGAATTGAATTTACATTCTTTTGGGGGCGTAAATCGACTTAGTGGTGAGGGTGGAGTTGAATTACTTGAAAATTTGCATACCATATTTAGAAACAATCAAATACTTGATACTGCAAGAACTCGATTAAATGCAGGGCAACAAATTGATGGCACTTCAACAGAATTTATTTTAAGTAAACAGGTAGCAACAGTTGAAAAACTAAATTTTCCAGTAGAAGAAGAACCATTAGGCTCAATTTATGTCACAATTAAAGCAGATTCAAAAGAAGAGCTCGAAAGAGTGTTTAATTGGCTTGCCCCAAATACAGAAAAAGGAATTCCAATTGATGAATTGGATATCGAGTGTATATAGTTAATTTTTATGAATGTTAAAAATTTAAGCTTTTCATCTCGTGCAATTACAGACAATCCATATTCATTAGCATATGAATTGGAGGATTATGGATTTAAAGGATGGGAACTTGTGCAAGAGGGGAATCAATATTTAAATAAAAAAAATGTTGAATATGTGAAAAATATATACGAAACTACAAATCTTGAAATTTCGTTGCATTTACCTTTTTCTGATATGAATCTTGCAAGCATCAATCAAGAGATTAGAAAAGTAGTTATACGACAAATAAAACATTGTTTAAGACTTGCGTCTCCTTTTGTAGAGCTTGCAGTGTTACATCCTGGATATTTATCTCCTTATGGTTCACAAGTGCCTGAACTTGCAGAGAGCTTGAATATTGAATCTATTCAAACCATCTGTGATTATGCAGCAAAGTATGATATTTTAATTGCACTTGAAAATATGCCAAACATTCCTAAAATATTTGGAACAAAACCAACTGAATTATTGAATATAGTTGAATTAGTTGATAGAGAAAATCTTGGATTAACATTTGATGCAGGACATGCAAACACATTTAATGCCATAAATGAATTTTTAATTGCATACAAGAATAAAATATCGCATGTACATATCCACGATAATTTTGGTAAAAAAGACCTTCACATGCAGATTGGAACTGGAACTATCGATTGGGTTGAATTGATGAATGGTTTATCTAATTATAAAGGGTTGTTTGTGATAGAGGCGAACACGCTTGAAGATGGCATCAAAGGAGTTGAATTTTTAAATGGTATATAATTTGTAAAGCTTAAGTTGGAATAAATGAGCGTTTGCTCGTTCTTAAAGATAACGAGCGTTTATTATATACTAAAAGAAAGTTCTAATTTCTCGAAAATTGTAAATTTAGATTATACAATAAAATTAATTGCAATTAATATACTTTGAAATATAATTATTGCAATCATTTCAAGTAAATGAGTTTTATGCAATGGTTTTTCAGTATCCAATATATTTAAATGTCCTATATAACAACGAGAATCCATTGCAACCATTAATTTATCGGCATGATTTAATGTTCTTATAAACACATTTCCACCAAGCATACCGATTGAATGAATTTTTCTTTTAAAACCAGAATATCCAAGTCGTATGGTTTGTGTATGTTTTATGGCAGCAGTTTCTTCTATTAAAATAAATATATATCTGTAAATTAACATTGACATTTCAACAAATGTGTCTGGCAATTTTTTATTTATCATAGAAAAAATAATAATCATTGGAGTTGTAAATGCAATAAAAAGAAGGCAAGATATACTGCTAAACATTCGTCCAATAATTAACAATCCTCTATTAAATCCAGCGTGTGTGGCTTCAAGTTCAATTAAATTAAATAGGGATATGTTAAACCAATAATCTGTGCCATAAAAAAATAAAAGAGAAAAAAATGCAAAAAATCCTAAAAAGAATGGTGCAATTAAAAATTTTATATAAATTGATAAAGGGGTTTTTGCAAATATTACTGTTGCAACTGCCATTATAGAAAAAATTAAAAAATGAACTATTGGTGCAATAGATATGATTGCAACAAATAATGAGGTAATTCCAAAAAAAATTTTTAATTTACCTGAAACATTACTTAATCCATTATTGTGTGCATGTATTTCTATTATGTTCATTATTTTTTATTTTTCTTTTCTTTATAAAAAAAATATCCAATCGCTAAAATACTTAGCAATAGTATAGATTTAGACATTACTTTTCTAAACCAGTCTGGTGGATGCCATAAAGGATTGAACCAAACTGTCTTTTCTTCCCCTATAATTTTTTCAATTTCATCATCGATATCAATGCATGTATTAAAGTTGGATATTTCATTATAGGTCATTGTATCATCTAGAATTTGCATAGAATATACACCTTGCAATAAAGAAATAAGTATTAAACTTATTAAAGAAATGCAAATTATTTTATTCATGATTTAACCTCTTTTATAACTTTCAGTTGTATAAGCACACTTGATTTTACATCTATTATAAATTTAAATATGACTGCTGTAATAATCCCCTCTACAACTGCAATAGAAGTTTGAATTGTGGTAAATATTATAATAATTGGCATAAATGCATCTATGAAACTTACTGCATTTGACAAATATATAATTGCAGTTACCAATTGTATTGCTGTTATTAAATATGTTGCAATATTGCATGTAATGGTTGCAATAAAAATTGATATTAGTGCATTAATATTTAATTTTTGACACCATTTATAAGTCCAATATGCTACGAAAGGTCCTATTATGCCCATTGAAAAAATATTTGCCCCAAGAGTTGTCAATCCACCATGTCCAAGAAATAGTGCTTGGTAAAATAATACTATTGTGCTTAAAACTGCTGTAATGAAAGGACCAAATAGTACTGAACTTATGGTTATTCCAAGTGGATGAGAACTAGTTCCCACAATAGATGGAATTGAAAGAGACGATAATACAAAAATAAATGCCCCTGATACTACAATTAGTGATTTTGATTCTGGATTTTCTTTTGTTGTTTTATTTAGTTTTTGTATGCCATAGGCTACGAATGGTAATGATAATAAAGTCCATAGTATTGCCCATATTGGTGGTAAAAATCCCTCTGCTATATGCATTTTTTAATTTCCTTTTTTTATATAGCTCGTTCGGAAAGCACATTCGGAAAGCACATTCGGAAAGCACATTCGGAACGAATGTGCGTATGAGAAAATCTTTGATTTTTGAACGAATGTGCGTAATCACTCATTCTTTTACTTGACTTTCAAAGATGTGGTAAAAAACACTATCGACTAACTCGATTGATGTATGACCTACTAAAACATAAACCCTATTGCTATCGATTATCTTAAATTAAC
>JAAXQB010000083.1 GCA_012329085.1 Methanosarcinales archaeon
GATATTAGAGATATGATATTTAAAGGGTACACTATAACGTATGAAATCAATATTCAAGATGGCACATTAGCAATATTAGATATTTTCAACCAAAATAAGCAATAGCGGTTTTGACAAAGTCAAAATATTTCTGTGAAAACAAGCGTTAGATACAACAAAACCTTGTACCGAATAGGTAAACCTATCGGTAAAGTCAACCGTTATGTTTACTTCGAGAGCTTACAGATGAATGATGAAAACTATACTTTAACAGATGTAAAAGTTTCATAAAGTAACAGGCTTAAAGGTGAATAAGGAATTTGAAAATGTTGTCTTGACTTTTTGGGGGAGTATATTTTTCATTAAGTCTATACTGTTCATATTTAGCACTTTACCCGCCATTGCTTATACATAATGTTAAGCAAAGTTATTTTTTGTTAAACCTTTTGAAATAATCATCAATTTCTTGTCTTAATTCAATACCAACTCGTTCAAAACAACCGAGTAAATCATTATAAGCACCTTCACCACCAAGAAAATCCCAAAATTCTTCGGCTACTTTTAATTCTTGTTCCAAATCAAGCATACCTGCCATTGTCCATCTACTGTACGGTTTCGGTTCATAAGGATTATAAGGTATGGCAATTAAAGTGTTAATTTTTGCATTTGGATTTTCTGATAAAACAGTTGCTACCCATTCCAAAAGAGTTCGTTTAAATTCTTTAAAACCACCTTTATTTGGCTTTGCTGTTTTTATATCAAACAAATATATTTTATCATTGTAACTTTCAAGATAAACATCAACTCTTGTAGGCTTAATTGTTCGCATTTCTCCTTTTTGGCAAACTTTACGGATTATTTCTATCTCTTCCAATTTGTCAGGTTTTTTATTCGCCGCAGTTAATTCGTCTATCATTTTTTGGATTTCATATTGAGCATGTTCACTTATTTGTGTGCCGGATTTCATTTGAAGTTTGGCAACTTTAAATCTACTTGAAGCCAGTGAAACAGCAACAGGTTCAAAAATTGTAGTTCCAAAATTTGTATTAAGTGAGTGAATAAAAGAGTAAAGTGCAAGTCTATCTTTACCCAAAAGTCTTGTGTGAAATGGCATTACAGCCGGCTCTGGATTATAGGTCTTAAATCTGTTCCTAAGACTATTTCTAATAGTATCTTCTACCGATTGTATTTGTTGTTTTGATAATGCCATTATTTATATACCTCTTTATATTTGTCTAATATTGAATTTGTTGAAGATTTTTTATAAAATTCCTTTTGATCATTCAAGTCTATTGTAGTTTTTTCAAGTAAATCTATAGCTTTGTTGAAAAATTGTTGAGCTTGTTCTGGGTTTAATAAAGTTGAAATAATTTCATCAGAATATTTTCTAATTTTTTTTCTTTGATTTAACAGAGTTTCCTTAAAAGTTTCTACCTCTGCAATTTTCCTATATAACATAAAAAGATGATATCTTGCTTTGTTATATTTTCTATCAATCTGCTTTTTATTTAAAAAGTCTTTGAATATATATTGCATTAAACCACACAAATAATATGGCTCAAAACCATGTTCTTTCTTAAATAGTTTTTTGTTATATTCTTTAAATAT
Organism: Methanosarcinales archaeon; assembly: GCA_012329085.1. The sequence continues at coordinate 1,588 of JAAXQB010000083.1, forward strand.
TTTTCCAAAGTATCCAGAAGAGTTATGTGGTTCTTCATAAAAAATTGCTACAAAAGTTTTAATTTGTTCTCTTAAATCAACGATACTTTTTTTCATTATAGACGAATTGCCAGCATATTGATTTGATCTTCTTTCATAGTATAATTTAGTAGTTTTATCAGTAGACATTAAATTGTAAAATTCTTCTAATCCTTTTTGAAATTCAGTTAAAGCAACTAACTGTTCTTCTTTTATTTCTGTTTGATTGTTAGTAGCAATTGTAATTTTATTTTTTAAAATTTCATCATTTGTGATAATTAACTTTATTGGTATAAGTAGATTATCTATCCCAGCAATAATCCGATTATCATATAATTTATTAGATGTTTGACATCCATTTACAATTTGAAAATTTTCCAAAATAAATTTATTACCACTTCCCAAATTATTTTCTGCAACAATCGTTACACCATTATTTAACAATGGGAAATATTCAAATTTTTTTTCCTTTAAAGTTTTATCTATATCATTATTAACTTCGTTGTTTCCTAAATTATCTCTTACATTATCATAAAATAAATTCCTTATTTTATCATTATCTTCATCTATTAAAATTTTCCTATATTCACTAAAAGGTAGTAATCCAAAATATGCTTCTTTAATTTCTTCGTTCTCAAATGAAATACTTGTTTTATCTTTAAATATAAATTCTGCCTTTGTAGGCCTATTTATTTTATCGAATAATCTCATTAAATAATTTTTATCTACTAACTCAACTTCAATATTTCCGTCTTTGAAAATACCACAATCTTTTATTTGCTTTAGTTTTGTTTCTTTAGTTGCATCTATTACAGTATCTTTAGTATAAATACCAGTTGTTACATAAAACAATGATGTATCAAATTTATTAATTTTTGCCATATTATCTAAAACGAACATTAACATTTCATGAATGACTTGTGCTTCATTTGTTAGTGGATAATTTGGCGTGTCTTTTAAAAAATCTAAAAAAGTATCTAATAAGTTTGATATTTCATTATTATCAAACCTTTCTGAAATTTTTGATTGTATTGCTGTTAATAGCACATCTACATATCCAGTGTTTTCAAAAATTTCTTCAAGTTCTTTAATATTTGTTATTATTTTACCACTAATAATAAATGAAATATTATCAATTCCCTTATATTTTTTTGTATTTGTAGAAATAATTTCATTATAATCTAAACTATCATTTATAAGTTTGTTTGATATTAAACAAAAAGTTGTAAAGTTTTCAAATAAATCGCTTATTTTATTTTCTTCAAATTCTAAACCAAATTGTTTTGAGAAATCTTTAACATAACCTTTTATAATTCTATCCATTTTATTTTTCCTTTAAGTGAAATATTATTTCAGCATAAGCCGATTTATTTTTTTCTGTTCTGTTTAAAACGGGACGTTTGTATTGATTCACTATTTTCATTCCAGATTTTTCGGCAATAGTTGGATACATATTGTATTTATCGTTTGCAACCAAAAAAATATCATAGTCATCTTGTAGATATTGTTTTGAATTGTTTAAAACTTTAACAATACCGTCAATATATGAATTTCTTGCTTCTCGTCCTTGTCCTTTGTAAAGTGGACCAATCTCTAACTCATCATTTCGTTTAAACCCAAATAAATCATAAGCGTAAGCGTGTTGTTCGTGATAGTCTATCAATCCAACATAAGGCGGACTTGAAAATATTCCTTTAATTTTTTGTTTTTTTACCAATTTTGCAAACTCAGGATTTTTAGTTTCAAGTGCTGAAAAAATATTAATATTCCTTGCATCACCTTGCAAACATACTTGATAAGAGTTTGTTCTTAATTTTTCAAATTCTTGCAATCTTTTTACCGTGTCTTTGCTATATCTTACCCACCAAGAAAATATTGAAAACAAAGGTTTGCATATTTTTCCGTGTTTTCCGCAATAATAAGTTGTCGTAACAGGCTCTTTAAGTGTTGCCAAATCGGCATGAGTTGTTGCTCTACACGAGCGAATTGTCCTACTTAAAATTATCGTGATAATTTTCTTTGTGTTGGGATTTTTTACCTTTTTTAATTGCTCAAATGTGAAATCAATCTCATCTTTAACCGGTTTAAGATACCATTTTTCAAGAAAGTTGTTTGCTTTATCCTGCTTTATTTTTAAATCGTATTTTATTCTTAATTTCTCAAAAGTTTTTAAAAATTCTTGCTCTTTTTGTGGGGTATATTCTTTTTCTACAATTTCTCTAGTGCGAATTTTAATTTTAAATGCAGGTGAAGGGAAATATTTTTTATTAAATCTGTTTAATTCTTCAAGTAGTTCATTTTCAAATTGTGCATTTTTATGATGAGAAATAAAATCTTTTAAAGCGTTTGTTATTCGCCTTAATTTATTGTTTAAATCTTGAAAATCTACCTTTTCGACTTTTACATTTGCAATCAGAGTATTAAATGCCGAAATATCTATCCCTATTGCGTGTATGCCTAATTCATTTGCTTGAACCATTGTTGTTCCGCTTCCGGAAAACGGGTCTAAAACAATATCACCTTTTTTAAAATATACCTCTCTTTTAAAATTATCGGTATGATTATCAAGAAAATATTCAACAAGTTGTGGTATAAATTTTCCTTTATACGGGTGTAATCTATAAATGTGTTTGGTTGTATCTTTTTCTTTCAGATTGTCAAATGATAAAGCCCAATTCAAATCATTACCAAGTTTTTCTCTCCAATTTGTTTCTCTTTGTCCATTAAAACTCTTATAATATTCAATTAAATCATATTTATTTACAGCAGTTGCTCCATTACTACCATATTTTTTAACCTTTCCATATTGAATTAAATATGAGATATTAGAAGTAGTAACATTCTTTTTCAAGTGTTTACTTGCCCACTTACTTGCTTCTTTTATTGATAATAATTCTGTCATTTTTATTTTCCTACTTTATACAACAAAATTTTTTGTTGCCTAAATTATTTGTTAATACCGCCATCTCCCCTAATTTTGCCTAACGGCTAAGGCTATGCGTAGTGCGGGGTTTTGAAACGATAAATTTTTAAGTTACTACTAATTTTATTTATTACTATAATGTTCATATTTAGCACTTTCCCCGCATTACGTATAGCTTTTGTTGGCGTTTCGTTATTTAATCTCATATTTAATTTTTATTTCTTCCCAAGCTTTTGATAATTCATCATTCATTGAATTGTATATTTTGCTATCTAATAAAATGCTACCCCACGACAAAGTGGCTTCGTACTCAATTACATTAATTAGTATTTCAGGACTTGCAAATTCATTATCTCTGTTACTTTTTATGTTTTGAAACAATTTTCTGTAATTCTCATAAACTTGGTTAACTCGATTTACAAATATTGTCAATTTTATAGCTTTTGAAAGTAATAAAATAGGAAGAGCTAATTGTAGTAATAAAACAAATGTATTTTCATAACCAAATATGGCAAGGACAAGAAAAATTAATGCTATTAGAGTATTTTTTATCCAAATTTTTATTAACATCTTTTTTGATATAATGTATGTAAAAAGTGAATTCTCAAAACTATTTACTGCTAATTTATATATTCCATTTTCTATATCATCATTGGAATAATATTCACTAGAATTCTCTTCTGAATATGAAGTGTTAAAAGAATTGTCAATAAAATCTAGTCTTTTATGATAACTTGCTTTGTAAAAAATGTAATCTGTTATGAAATTTAACACTGCATACGCTACAATAAACAAGCAATTAACCTTATTTATTATATTGCTGATATACGATAAATTTGGATAGAATACTTTCAACAAGAAAGCAATAATTATTAAAAGAGTTGAAATCCATAATACATAATTCGCATACTTATCATAGAGTTTTGCATAGTCAAACGCATTTCTAAATGGAATTTTCATTTTATCCTTATTTTAATAGTATTCAGGGAAATCATCACCAAAGATTTCTCGCCATTTATTTATTGCTTTTTCTTGGTCATTTTCTTTTGTTTTAAATTTATAAGCTTTATTATAAGCTTCTAATGCCTTTTCTGATATTTTTTGTCTATTTTCAAAAAATAATGTATTTAAATCATCCTGAAAACCTTTTGGATCATCAACTTTGCAATAAATAGCATCTTTTAGATTATACCAGAAATTAATCATATTAACATCAATGTAATCTGAAATCTCATCTTTTGAATTAAAAAAGTTTAATATTAAATTTTCAAAAAGATAGGAAGGAATGGTTGGCATTTTAACTCGTCTATTCCAATATTTCAGTGTTCTAATTATTTGAAGAATTGAACCATTATGTTTTTGATTAATGTCAGTTGTTTTTTTCTGGTCTATTCTTGGATCTGTTGCTTTCCACCCACCATTACCATCCGGTATTAAATAATAGCCTGTATCAGTGTACAATGCAGGAACAATATCAAAATTCCAATCGTAACTTGTTAATTCAAGTGTTGCTGCTTCCTGTCTCCTGTGAATATCAGCTGATTGATAATGACCAATTTCTTTTAATGAAGACACTAACTTATTTATTAATTTAATTGAATTTAAAGTGCTACTATTTTTAAAACAAAGTTTCTTTAAATTAATTGCTGTGCCAGAAACTGTTAGTGTATAACTTTTCCCGTATGAGTGTGTCCGATATGTTGTTCCATCAGCTGAAAATGTAAGAATTAAATCAATATCATCCAAAGATCTAATTTTCGTGTTCCTTGCAAATGAGCCAAATTTGATATGCATTCCCTCATATAATCTAGGAAAATCATCTATTTTATTAGGTAAATTTGTTATTTGGGTAATTAACCAATCCCTGCTACTTCTTGCTGTTTTTGTTTCCTCAGTATCCAAATTAACAAAATCCTGATTGAAAATATTGAAAGCACTATTTACTGTTTTTGCCATTTTGTATCCTTTCTTTTAATGAACGCCAACGGTCAAGTGTATGAGCAGTGGCGGAATTTTCCGCATTTTCTGTTTATTTTTTTGCACGGTCGTTTATTTTATGTATTAGAGCCACTTGCAAATTACCAAAAAACCCCACAATTTAAGCTAAATTAAATCTACAAAAAGCCAGTTTAAACCCTAAAGATAGTATAATTCTCTA
>JAAXQB010000141.1 GCA_012329085.1 Methanosarcinales archaeon
GAGATGGCTGTATTTGAAGGGATGGGAAAATATCTAAATTCTGATTTTGTTGACTATATACAATTTGAATATGGCGGAACAAATCTTGATAGCATGACATCACTTATGAATTTTTACGAACTTTTTGAAACGAAAGGATTTAAATTGGCAAAAGTGATGCCCAATGGACTCCAATTAAGAAACCATGAAACATTTTTAGAAAATTTTGAGTATTCAAATTATGTGGCAATATCAGAAGGGTTAATTGAAAAATGATACAAATTCATCCCAGCATAGAACAAAAATTTACATGCCCTATATGCAAACAAGAAATAGAAGCAAACAAAACGATGTGGCAAGGCATACATGTGTGTGTCGAATCAGAATGCACAAATTGCCAGAGAACTTTTTATCAGGATTTAAAGGTTGGTCATTCTTTATATGCACCATTCAGCGTAGATTTGCACAACTTTGAATTATTTGGTTCAGAAAATTCAAAAGATTGGTATGGGGTGCCTCTTCAAAAATCTCTAAAAAATCCAAATTGTAAAAATGTAAAATTTAAAAAAGAAATATATGCAAACCACGATAGAGTTGTAATCTTAAACTGCATAGATTATTTATATGGACATTCATTGTTAAAACTATTGAATGCGGAAAAACATTTAAAAGTCAATCCTGAATATGGTTTAATTGTTATATTACCCCAATTTTTGGAATGGATGTTGCCAAAAGGTATTGCTGAAAAATGGGTATTTGATATTTCTTTAAAAGAAGGACAAGAATTTTTTACAGATTTTAATAATACAATTCAAAAAGAGATGAAACGATTTTCAGAAATTCATATCAGTAAAGCTTTTTCTCATCCAAAAGATTTTGACATAACAAATTTTACAGGCATAGAAAAGCATAATTTCCAAAAAGATGATTTCAGGATTACATTTATTTGGAGAGAAGATAGACTATGGATAAATAACTCTCTTTTAAATAAAGGTATTAATAAATTAAATATAACGATTCTTAAAGACTTATTTTTAAATTGGCAAAAAAGGAAAGTGATAACAATATTTTCTGAACTTAGAAAAAGATTTCCTGATGCCATATTTACAGTAGCTGGCTTTGGAAATCATCAAAAATCAAAGATTTTTTCTAACGCTCATTCATTCCGAATGAGCTATAAAAAATTTCCAAAATGGATAGATAATCAAATAGTATATAATTTTAATACAGATACAGAAAAAAAGCTTTGTCAAATTTACTCAGATAGCAGGATTGTCATTGGTGTTCATGGCTCAAACATGCTATTACCATCAGCTCATGCCGGCATGACAATAGATTTAATGCCAGATGATAGGTGGGGTAACTTTGCACAAGATATTTTGTATCAGGAAAATGATAATCGAGTGGCTTCATTTAAATATCGATTTTTACCTATAAGTATTAAAGCACATTTGGTAGCTAAAATCGCATTCTTTCAAGTAAAAGGATATAAAAGCTTTGTTGACCAAATGATGAATTGACTAATGTTGCAAGTTAAATAGGTGTTAGATATATTTAGTATAATAGTCAATATTTGTTTTGTTAAAGTAGTAAAATTATGTAATGATAAAGTTAAAATAGGAAAAAAATATTAAAATGAGATATTATTATGAGTGAATTCAAATTAACAACTTCGGTTTTATTTGTAGTGTTTAATCGCCCAGAAACAACTATTCAAGTATTTGAAACAATTAGACAGGCAAAGCCCCCGCGATTATATGTTGCCGCAGACGGTGCAAGAGAAGATAAAGAGGGCGAATTGGAAAAAGTAAAGCAAGTCCGAGAAATTGTGAATCAAGTTGATTGGGATTGTGAAGTAAAAACTCTCTTTAGAGATAAAAATTTAGGATGCAAAATAGCAATTAGTAGTGCTATCGACTGGTTTTTTGAGCATGAAGAGATGGGGATTATATTGGAGGATGACTGCCTCCCCCATCCAACATTCTTCCGATTTTGTGAAGAGTTGCTGGAGAAATATCGTGATGATGAGCGGATTGCTATGATCAGCGGGAATAACTTCCAGTTTGGCAGAAAGCGTACAAATTATAGCTATTATTTTTCGCGATATCCTCATATTTGGGGATGGGCATCTTGGCGAAGAGCATGGAAAAATTATGATGTTGATATGAAAATTTGGTCTGAAATTCGTAATGGAAATTGGTTGCAAGATTTATTTAAAGACAAAAAAAGTGTTCAATATTGGGCAAATATATTTGAAAAAACATATCAAGGAAAAATTAACAGTTGGGGCTATAGGTGGACTTTTTCATGTTGGATACAAAATGCATTGACTGTCATACCAAATGTTAATTTAGTATCAAATATTGGATTCGGACTAGATGCAAGTCATACAAAAGCCACAACGAAACTTTCTAATATATCTACATCACCAATTGAATTTCCTTTGAAACACCCAAATTTCATTATTCGTGATACATTGGCAGATGATTTTACCCAGCGAAATATATTTGAGCTTAGTATAATAACAAGAGTAAAAATGAAGGCAACCGAATTTTTGTATAAGATAAAAGATTAAAAATAGCAAAATTTTTTAATATCAAAGAATATTTAAACATATGATTATGAAAATAATTGATAAATGATTGCAAACTATCCATTTTGTAATAGCGAATAAATAAAAGAATCAATGATTAAAGCAATGGGTTTTTAAGTGAATACGAAAAAATAATCAAGAGTGTAAATAAATGACAATAAACTGCCTACTTTGTAATAATGAACATACAAAATTCATTGATATAATTCAAGTTTCTGATTTAGCATTGCATTATAAAAAGATGCTCGGCAGCAGTATTATAAATGAATTTGATCGGCATCGTGAAATAAAGTTTTTAGAGTGTGCAAATTGCGACTTGCGTTTCTTCTGGCCGCCAATTACCGGTTCTGAACGGTTTTATAAATTACTGCAAAAATTTGAATGGTATTATTTAGACGATAAGAGCGAGTATGATTTTGCATGTCGTTATATTAACGAAGCGGATAAAGTGCTGGATATTGGTTGCGGGAAAGGTGCTTTTGCTAAAAAAATAAAAAGCACGGATTATACTGGGTTGGAATTTAGCCCAGAAGCAAGTAGTTTGGCTGAAAAAAGCGGTATAAAGGTGTTTAATGAATATATTGAAGAACATGCCCTTAAACACAGTGACTACTATGATGTGGTTTGCTCATTTCAAGTGTTGGAACATGTAGCTAATCCAGCGGATTTCCTATCAAACAGCATTAAGTGTTTGAAGTCAGGGGGGTTATTAATTATTTCAGTGCCTACTGCAGATTCATTTATATCTAAAGTAACTAATGGATTACTTAACATGCCACCTCACCATGTAACTTGGTGGTCTGATAAAACTCTTCAATCAGTTGCTGAATTGTTTCAACTTGAAGTGGTGAAAATAGAACCTGAAGTGCTGGCGGATATACATAAGCATTGGTATGCCTCAACAGTTGCTATTACTGCTGTTAATCGTATTTTAAAACGCACTCCAAAGTTATTGGATACTACCATTGCCAATAAATTTATTGCTAAACTGGCTGCTATATTAGGACGCATTTATGTTTTAGGAATAGAAGATACCAAAATGCGCCCGCGAGGACACTCGATAACAGTAGTTTATAAAAAATTAAAGGATTGAAATGAGTACCATTAATAAAACATGGAAAGAAATATACGATTTAACATTTGAGCTGGATATAAATCAAGAACTCAAAAAGTTTATTGAGTTGGAGGAAGAATATCCACCGACATTGAAGGATATTTGGGTTGCCATGGATCGGGTATGGGATAATATCGGGTGCGATAACTTAAACCTTAATTGTGATAAAATAAATCAGTTTTATGCCCACCCTATATGGTTATTGAACGGCTTGTTTATAGAACAGCATGAACTTTCAATGCAACATCGCGATACCATATCTGATTGGATTGTTGATAAAAAATTTAA
>JAAXQB010000001.1 GCA_012329085.1 Methanosarcinales archaeon
AATATAATCTAAAAAAATGAACTTCATAAAATAATTTGAAAATTTGAGAATAAGCTGTCAAAAATCAAAGATTTTCTCATACGCTTGTTCGTTCCGAACAAGCTGTCAAAAATCAAAGATTTTCTCATACGCCTATTCGTTCCGAACAAGCTATCGAAAATCAAAGATTTTTTCATACGCTTGTTCGTTCCGAACAAGCTATCAAAAAAATAAAATAAATTTTTTAATAAATCATTCTTTTTAAAAATGAATGTTTGTCACAAATTTTAATAATAATTTTATATATTTTTCGTGAATTACTTTAAATTATAAAAATTATAAACATTAATATGTAATGTGGTAGTAATAATAAGAACGAAATTTAATTATTTATATGCATAATTTAAATCTATTTGTATTAATGGCAACAATAGCCACCAAATTTAAAGATGGACATACATGATAACAAAAGACGAAAAAATTTTAAAAACACAAGAATCCTATGATGCCACGCACATACAAGTCTTAGAAGGTTTAGAAGCCGTACGAAAAAGACCAAGTATGTATATTGGAAGCATTGATTCAAAAGGATTGCATCATCTTGTTTATGAAGTAGTTGATAATAGTATTGATGAAGCACTTGCAGGATTTTGTACTAAAATATTACTCACAATCAATCCAAATGGGAGCCTAACAGTTGAAGACGATGGCAGGGGAATCCCAGTTGATATTCATCATAAATATAAAAAATCTGCACTTGAAGTTGTTATGACTGTTCTACATGCAGGTGGAAAATTTGATAAAAGTAGTTATAAAGTATCAGGCGGATTGCATGGAGTTGGAATATCTGTTGTAAATGCACTATCTAAATGGGTGGAAATCACCGTTAAAAGAAATGGAAAAAAATATTTCCAGAGATATGAAAGGGGAGTTGCACAAAAAGAAGTCACAGCAATAGGGGATACTAATGAAACAGGAACAAAATGTTCATTTTTACCAGATGATATAATATTTGAAACAACTGAATTCAAATATGAAATATTAAATGTAAGGCTTCGAGAACTTGCGTTTTTAAATAAAGGACTTAGGATTGAAATACAAGATTTAAGAACTGACGGGCAAAAATCAGATATATTTGAATATGAAGGTGGAATTAAATCTTTTGTAGGGCACATAAATAAAAATCGTAATGTCTTGCATGAAAATCCAATCTATATTGAAAAGGAAAAGAACGATACTGCAATTGAAATTGCAATGCAATATACGGATAGCTATACAGAGCATGTACATTCATTTGTAAATAATATAAATATGCACGAAGGCGGAACACATCTTGTAGGATTCAAAGCCGCACTTACACGAGTTGCAAATGACTATTTGAAAAAAGGAAACCTCTCGGCAAAGTCTAAAAAAGAAGACTTAAAGCTGTCAGGCGATGATATTAGAGAAGGATTGACTGCCATTATCAGCTTAAAAATTATGGAACCTCAATTTGAAGGACAGACAAAAACAAAACTTGGTAATAGTGAAATCAAAGGAATTGTTGAATCCTTAGTGCATACAACGCTATCTGAATTTTTTGAGGAAAATCCAAAAATTGCAAATGCAATATTACAAAAAGCAATAGACGCAAGCCGTGCAAGAGAGGCTGCAAAAAAAGCAAGGGAACTTACTCGAAGAAAAAGTGCATTAGAAGTTGGAACACTTCCCGGAAAACTTGCAGATTGCTCTGAAAAAGATGCTGCATTGTGTGAAGTGTATCTTGTGGAAGGAGATTCTGCAGGCGGTTCTGCAAAACAAGGAAGAAATCGTGCATTTCAGGCAATACTTCCATTTAGAGGTAAGATTTTAAATGTTGAAAAGACAAGACTTAATAAAATATTAGGAAATAAAGAAATCCTCTCTCTTATAACTGCAATTGGAACTGGTATTGGAGATGAATTTAATTTAGAAAAGGCACGGTATCATAAAATTATCATCATGACGGATGCTGATGTAGATGGATCCCATATCCGAACCTTAATTTTAACCTTCTTTTTTAGATATATGAAATCATTAATAGATGCAGGTTACCTTTATGTTGCACAACCTCCATTATATAGTATCAAACAAAAAAAACAAGAGTATTATGTTTATTCAGATGCGGAACTCTCAAAAAAGCTTAAAGAAATTGGAGATAAAGGCACGATAATACAGAGATATAAAGGACTTGGAGAGATGAATCCAGACCAATTATGGAATACTACAATGGATCCCGAACATAGAATACTTCTTAAAATTACTATGGATGATGCAGCATATGCAGATGAAATATTTTCAATTCTTATGGGTAATGAAGTGGAACCAAGAAGGAAGTTTATTGAAACACATGCAAGAGATGCGGAGAATATTGATTTATGAGTGAAGAAAATATTGTACCATTATTAATTCAAGATGAAATGAAAAAGTCCTATATAGAATATGCCATGAGTGTAATCATAGGACGAGCATTGCCTGATGCTAGAGATGGATTAAAGCCTGTTCATAGACGAATTCTATATTCAATGAAAGAAGCAGGCATGACCTATGATAAAGCATATAAAAAATCTGCAAGAGTGGTTGGAGATGTTCTCGGAAAGTACCATCCACATGGTGATTCGGCAGTGTATGACTCACTTGTCAGAATGGTTCAGGATTTTTCGCTTAGATACCCATTAATTGATGGTCAAGGCAACTTTGGTTCAATTGATGGAGATTCAGCAGCAGCAATGCGATATACTGAGATTCGTTTAAAATCAATATCAAATGAAATGCTTGCCGATATTGATAGAGAAACTGTTGATTTTAGACCAAATTATGACGGTTCATTAAAGGAACCAGTTGTGCTTCCTGCAAGACTTCCAAATCTTTTAATTAATGGTTCAACAGGGATTGCAGTTGGAATGGCAACAAATATGCCACCTCATAATCTCGGCGAAGTCATTGATGCAACAATGATGCTAATGAAAGAGCCAAACACCCCAATTTCTGAACTTATGTCTTGTGTGAAAGGACCAGATTTTCCAACAGCTGGAATAATTGCAGGCACAGAAGGTATTAAATCTGCATACGAAACAGGAAGGGGTAAGGTTATTGTTAGGGCTGTCACAAATATAGAAGAAATGAAAGGTGATAAACATCGGATTATTGTCACAGAATTACCATATCAAGTAAATAAATCAAAATTGATTGAAAATATTGCAAGTCTTGTTCGTGAAAAGAAGGTAATAGGCGTTTCAGATTTAAGGGATGAGTCTGATAGAGATGGAATTCGTATTGTTGTTGAACTTACACGAAATACCAATTCCCATATTATTTTAAATCAATTATATAAACATACACAGATGCAAACAACATTTGGAATTATCAATCTCACTATAAAAGATGGAGTTCCAAAAGTATTAAATCTTCATGAAATTTTAACAACATATCTTGAACATAGGATAGATGTTATTCAAAAAAAAAGTATATTTTTACTTAACAAAGCCGAAAGTCGTGCCCATATATTAGAAGGGCTAAGAATTGCACTTGATAATATTGATAGAATTGTTGCACTTATAAAAGGTTCTAACACAACCGAAATTGCAAAAATTGGGCTTATTGAAAATTTTAGTTTGAGTGAAATTCAAGCAAAAGCTATTTTAGAAATGCGACTTCAAAGACTTACAGGGCTTGAAGGTGAAAAGATAGATAATGAGTATAAAGAGCTTATAGAAACAATTGCAGATTTAAAAGATATTATTCAAAAGAAAGAAAGGAAATTTACTATAATTTCAGAAGAGTTAATTGCAATTAAAGAAAAATATGCCGATGCGAGAAGAACAAAAATCACTATGGCATTAGGCGATATGTTAGATGAAAATCTTATACAAAAAGAAGAAGTTGTAGTGACTATTACAAATCATGGGTATATTAAAAGATTGCCATTAGATACATATTCAAAGCAACATAGGGGTGGCAAAGGTATTATTGGCATGGATACAAAAGAAAATGATTTTGTAAAGGATCTTTTTGTATCTTCAACTCATGATTATTTGTTATTTTTCACGAATGAAGGTAGAGTGTATGTAAAGAAAGTGTATGAAATTGGGGAAACGAGTAGAACCTCTAAGGGAAAGGCGATTATAAATCTACTTGAACTTAAACAAAATGAAAAAGTGACTGCAATGATTCCTGTTTGTGATTTTTCTGATGACCAATATTTAGTTTTATCTACAAAATTTGGAATTATAAAGAAAACTTCATTATCTGATTTTAGTAAGGTTAGAAAAACAGGCATAGTGGCAATAACTCTTAGGGATTCTGATGAACTTGTGAGCGTGTTATTGACTGATGGCAATAAAGAGATTATATTGGCATCAAAATATGGTAAAGCGGTATGCTTTAAAGAAACTGATGTTCGAAGTATGGGTAGAACTGCGAGGGGGGTTAGAGGCATAAATCTTGAAAGAAATGATGCTGTTGTTGGAATGGATCTTGTAATGGAAAATGCAACTCTTTTAACTATTACAGAAAATGGGTATGGTAAGCGAACAAAGTTTGAAGAATATAGAAAAATTAAAAGAGGTGGGAAAGGTGTTATAACAATTATTACAAATAATAGGAATGGGTTTGTTATGAGCGTTAAAACTGTTTTTGATACTGATGGATTAATTCTTACGAGTAGTAAGGGAGTTGTGATTAGGATGTCAATAAAGGATATTCGTGTACAAGGTAGGAATACACAAGGTGTAAAAATTATGAATATGAAAGATGATGATAAAGTTGTGAGGGTTGCGAGAATTAAATCTGATGAGTGAGGTGATTTCTAAATATAAAATTATATTTGTAATTTTATATTTAGAATTGAATTGTGTTGAATGATTAAAATTTTAATCAAGTTATATTTTTATTATAAGTTCTATCATGGGCACCTTATGTTTTGATTATCAATAAAATTTAATATATACATGGCTGGGGTTCAAAAATATTAACAAAATTTATTATATCATTTTATTATTATTTTTTTTTATAATATTTAGGATCGCTATCTTTAGATTCAATTACTCTATCATGTGTAATAGCTTTCGTACCATCTTGTAATATATTGGTATCTCTGGAGTAATGAGAATCGCCATCGTTAGATTCAATTACTTTATCAT
>JAAXQB010000069.1 GCA_012329085.1 Methanosarcinales archaeon
AGGACATTAGAGAAGAATTAAGAGAACAAAAAAATATCATTATTCCTCTAAATAAAGAAGAAATTGGCAGTAAAATAATGATTGTATATATTGATATTTATGGGAATGAATTTAAAGAAAAATTCATTTTAGGGGGTTAAAATATGGATGGCTTAACAAGAGATCACTTCGGAAAAAGAACTGATAAAACAATGAAAAGAGATTTAGAAATATCTCAATGGCATAGAAATAAATTAAGTAATAAGTGCTATGGCACAGATATTGATTTTTATGAGTACAGATTTTTAAACGGGAACTTTGTCCCCAAGGCGATTATGGAATATAAAGCAATGCATGTAACACAAGAAAAATATGTCCTGTCAGCTAACACTAAGGCAATATATGAATTGGCTAAAAAAGCGGGTATTAAGTTTTATTTTGTTTGGTATGAAAAAGAAGGCAACATATTCAAATTTAAAGTCTGGAATGTTACAGAGAATCCCTTTTTTGATAAACGATACAAAAACCATGTTCGAGATATGGATGAAAATACTTTTATTAATTTAATGGAGTGTTTATAACTATGGAAGACATAAAAATTTACAAAACCAAAGACCTCGTTTTACAGGTAAATCCTAATTATGATCCTGCGAAACTAAATTTAGATAGATGGGAATGTTTTTTAGACAGGCTTTGTGGCGACAGGGAATATCAAAAAGAGTCTATTAGAAATGCAATTATTTTCTTGGCATCTGGAAGATACAAAACAACCAAAGACTTAGTAATCGAAAATTACAAAACTAATTCAGAGCTAAAAAATAAATATTCTTCTTTAGAAGAATATCAAAAACATTTACAACTTCTTGGAAAATTGTTTGCTAATATTGATTTAGCAACCGCAACAGGAAAATCTTATGTAATTTATGGCATTGCTCAGATAATGCTCGGACTTGGGCTTGTTGATAAAGTTTTAGTATTGTGTCCTTCCATTACAATCGAATCAGGATTATCAGAGAAATTTGAGACATTAAGCGGTAGTTCAAGAATAAAAACATCAATTCCAGAAAATGCAAAATATAAAAACCCAAGAATTATTGACGCTAATTCTACTATTAAAGATGGCGATATATGTATAGAAAATATACATGCAGTTTATGAAAGAACAGGATCGTCAATAGAGGACAGCCTAAAAAAACAAGGTGAAAGAGTTTTAGTTCTAAATGATGAATCACACCACATATTCAACAAAGCTTCAGGGAGAGGAACAAAAGCACAAGATATGAAAAAATGGAAAGGGTTTCTATTAAGCAAAGATTATAATTTTAAATATATTCTTGGATTTACTGGTACTGCTTATATTGAAAATAAATATTTTAATGATGTAATTTACAGGTATTCTTTGAGGGGAGCGATAGAGGATAAAATTGTAAAAAACATAGAATATGTGCAAAAAGATGATAGTATTGGAAAGAACGAAAAATTCCAAAAAATCTATCAAAATCACAAAGAAAATATAGACAAATACTCCCAAATCAAGCCTTTAACTATTTTAATTACAAAGAATATTTCTAACGCAAAAAATCTGAAAGAAGACCTTATTGATTTTTTGGTAAAAAAGGAAAAAATACCAATAGAAAGGATTAAAGAAAAAGTTTTGATTGTTACTTCTGCAAATGAACATAAGATTAATATATCAAAACTAAAAACAGTCGATGATAAAGATGATTCTACTGAATGGATAGTTTCAGTATCCATGCTTACTGAAGGTTGGGATGTTAAAAATGTCTTCCAGATTGTACCTTGGGAAGATAGAGCTTTTAATTCTAAATTGTTAATCGCCCAAGTTTTGGGAAGAGGTTTAAGAATCCCTGAAGAATACACATCACCACAGCCAAAGTTAATTGTATTTAATCATGATTCTTGGAGTCGAAATATTAAGGGATTAGTTGATGAGGTATTGGAAATAGAAACAAGAATAGAAAGTAGGATTTTAAAAGAGGGTGAAAGGGCAAAGTATAATTTTGAGGTATATAATTTAGATTATGAAAAAAAAGAAGTCGAAATTGAATATAAAAAAAGAGATAAAGATATTTATAATTATTCAAGAATTCAAAAAGAAGGAATAAAATTAGATTCACAAGTTGAAAAAACAGATAAAGAGACAATATATGAAACCATTGGTGGAAGTTGTATAAGAGAAAAAAATTATGCAATTGAATATGAGACATATTCTATCGAAAAAGTTATAGATAAAATATATGATGAATTTGAAATAAGAGATTGGGAGGGGAAAATTCTAAAACTTGGAGAAACAGAATACACACCTAACAATCTTCCACCAAGAGATATAATAAAAAATATTATTGTCAAATCTATGAGAAAGGTTGGCATCAAAAGTGATAGGATTATTGAAAAGAATAGAAATAAAATTTTACAGGCATTTTCTACATTATTAAGAAAAAAGGGCAAAACAATAATTCCTAAATCAAAAGTCAATGAACTAATGAAGATTCCAACCAATGAAATGAACAAAGCTTCCTATTCAGTTGGGACTTTTAGGACAAATACAGGTTTATTTTATAGCAGCAATTATGAAAAAGAGTTGAATGAAAATAATATTTTTACATTAAAAAAAATGTTAGAAGAAAACGAAGATTCAATCAGAACCGAATTTAACCTTAATGAAATAAATGAATTTGTTTTTAAAACACCATTGAGCATTCTTAGTGTCAACGGGACTCCTGAATTTAAGTTTATCAAAGAATTATTTAAAAAACTAAACGCAGAAAAAATTGATAGTTGGATAAAATCGAGAGACATGGGATTTTATAGTATTGAATATACTTGGAAAAAAGGAACTCATAGAAAACCAAATTCAATATTTAATCCAGACTTTTTCATTAAAATTATAAAAGATAAAACTGAATATATTATTATTGTAGAAATCAAATCAGATAAAGACGACTCTGATGAGAATATTGCTAAATATAAGTATGCAAATAAACACTTTAAAGAATTAAACCAAAAATTAAAAGAAAGGGGGGTGAATCAACAATACATTTTTCATTTCTTAAGCCCATCGAGTTATACTGAATTTTTTGAATATTTAAGAGATGGAAGATTAATTAAAAGGGAATTTAGAGCTGAAATTGAAAATTTATTGATAAAAAACTAAAGAATAAAAAATTCTCCCTAATTTTGCCTTGCTTTGTAGAAATGATGCTAAGGTAAAAAAAACTACGACAATAACAAATTTTCGGCGAGTTTTTAAACCATTCGCCAATTTTCACCCCATTTTGTTCTGCAAAAACCGTTGTACTTTGGTTCAGTCTTTGATTTGCTACAGAACTTTGTTTAGTATTATACATTGGTGATAGTTTTAGCTTATTTAAAGTTTAAATATTATAAATAAAAATATATGAATAAAATTAAAATGAAATCCCTATCTATTAAAAAAC
>JAAXQB010000302.1 GCA_012329085.1 Methanosarcinales archaeon
AGTTTAAGAAAATCTTTGATAGCTTGTTCAGAATGAACAAGCGTTTGCTCATTTGGAACAAATGAGCGTAAACACTCAAACTTTTCAGAATGAGTTATTCGAACGAATAATCTATTAAAATTTATTTCTGAATGGTACATTTTATAAATTATAGTGGCTGTCCAATAACTAATTTACATTATACATTTAAGTTATTTTTTACCCCAATTGGGTAATTATTAATTATAATTTTATAAATATTACCCCAAATGTGATAAATATTAATTGATTTGTACACGGAATTTCAATTGTTAAACAGCATCTATATACAATAAAAAATTTTTAATTAAAAAATCAATATACACACCCAACGCAATCATTAAAATAAAATGACTTTATCATATACTTTGCCATCAATTTTAGAAATTTTTAAATAAAATTCAGACAATGTTTTTGAATCTCCTTCTACAATAAAAAGTTCTATCTTTTTATTCAATCCACAAGAAGTAGATATATAGGATTGATTCATAGATTTAACAATCGCATTATATTCAAAATAAATTTTACTCATATATTCCAAAGAATTCTTTTTTGGAGAATAAACAATAATTATTATCCCACTTAAAACATCTCCTTTATTAAATTGATTATTTTCTATAATTTGCTTTCTTGTGGCATCTCTTATTAATTCACTTCTACTTGAATATCCTTTAAGTTCCACAATCTCATCAATCTCTTCTAAAAGAAACTTTGTGAATGATAAGCTAATTCGTTCAACATTTCCCATAAATTTACTCCATTTTTTATTTTTTATTTTTTATTTTTTATTTGAATTTGTAATCTCAATTGAATCTCATATTTATGATTATTTTAATTTATTTGCAACATAGTTATGCATATAACAGCAAACTATAAAAAATATAACTGTTATGCTTGCAAATTATGTCAATCTTATAATGGACTTGTTGAAGTATAACAATCTTACAATCGTAAATCCTCATTTTTTAACATATATAAAATTTTTATAATTATTTTACTTTTTAAAATAATATTGATTAGAATATCCAAACTTATCATTCTATTCTATTATTAAATTTGACAATCTATAGGATGCAAGTATGTGGTTGTTCAAAGAATTATATTCAAAACAGATGATGTAGAATATTTAAAAGAAGTAATATCGCCCTCCATTTCAAAATTAAAATAATACAATTTAATACAATTATTTTGTAATTTAGTTTAATTTTTCATAAAAATTATGAACTTTTCATAAATCATTTTTTATATCATTCAATACTTTAATAATCATTCACAATAGTTTTGTAATACTAACTTACATAATTTGATATAATTAAATAATTGTTGATTATATCTAATAATAGCTAATTGTGTTGAAAATATCAGATTAAAAATATTGTGATTGTGTTATTTTCAAAGAATATCAAGGATATAGCATTATGAAAGAAATTAAAATAAATTTAATAAATCAGTTCAAAGAAATGAACAATACAAAGAATCCATTTATAAAACTAAAATTTAAAGAAATGGAGATGAACTTATGAAGAAAATTGAAGCAATAATTAGACCTGAAAGATTGAATATAGTTAAAAAAGAACTATCTGATGCAGGATATGTTGGAATGACAATAAGCGATGTTAAAGGAAGAGGTATTCAAGGAGGAATTACAGAAAGATATAGAGGAAGTGAATATGTCGTTGATTTACTTGCAAAAGTGAAATTAGAACTTATTGTTAAGAAAGACGATGTAGATAAAGTAATCGATATAATTTGTGAACATGCAAAAACAGGCAGTGAAGGAGATGGAAAGATATTTGTCATTCCTATCGAATCTGTAATAAGAGTTAGAACTGGTGAAAAAGACGAAGTTGCAATTTAATAAAACAAAATAAAACAAAATTAATTAAATATATAAATAGGAAAAATTATGGCAGTAGATATAAACACAATACAAACTGGATTATATGAATTAGCGGCAGCAGGCAATCTATTTTACCTTGTAGTTATGGGGGTTCTTGTATTTTTAATGCAATTAGGGTTTGCTATGCTTGAAGGTGGACAAGTTAGAAAGAAAAATGTTAACAATGTTATGATGAAAAATTACAGCGATTGGATTATTGGATGTGTCTCTTGGCTGTTAATTGGAAGTGTTCTAGTAGGATCTTTAAATCCATCTGATTTTGTTACTTGGTGGGGAAGAATATTTTTAACTTCGTGGGATGGAATGCACCTTGATTTAGTATCTTGGTTCTTTGGATTGGTATTTGCAGCAACAACGGCAACAATTGTTTCAGGTGCAGTTGCTGAAAGAATTAAATTCAAGTCATATATATTAATAGCAGCAATAATCATTGCATTTGTTTATCCAATATTTTACCATATAAGTCCTTGGAGTACTGGTTTAATACCTTGGACTGATTATGCAGGAAGTTTAATCGTACATGGGTTGGGAGGGTTTTTAGCATTAGGCGTAATAATCGCATTAGGTCCAAGAATAGGAAAATTCAAAAATGGTAAAGCAATTCCAATATTGGGTCATAATATACCAATGGCAGTATTTGGTTCATTTGCTTTGGCAATTGGATGGTATGGATTCAATGTAGGAAGTTCCCTTGCATTAGGAGAAATCTCTGGTTTAGTAGTGGCCACAACAACACTTGCAATGGCAGGTGGCGGATTGGGGGCAATGGTTGCATCTAAAAATGATGTATTATTTACAGCAAATGGTGTTGTTGCAGGACTTGTAGCAATCTGTGCAGGAACACATGTTGTTAGTCCAGTAGCATCATTAATAATTGGCCTTCTAGCAGGAATTCAAGTTCCATTCATATACAAATTAATCGAAAATGCAAAATTAGATGATGTATGTGGTGTTATTTCAGTGCATGGAACCGCAGGAGTGCTTGGTGCTATATTGACTGGAATATTTGGAATGGAAAGGCTTGGTGGTGCTGGTGGAGTTAGTTTAATAGATCAAATAATAGCTAGTATATTTACAATAGTTTATGGTGTAGTACTTGGATATGGTATTGCTAAATTTATTGGTTTATTAACTGGTGGAATACGAGTGACAGAAGCAGAAGAAAAGATGGGTCTTGATATCGCAGAACATAAATTCCCAGCGTATTCAGACGAATAGAATTTCAAATTAGCAGGAATTTAACATTCCTGCACTTTTATATTTTTGTAGATGCGTTCTTTTCAAGAACGAGTTAGAGAAAATATTTTATAGCTCATTCAGAACGAATGAGCGTTATTTCGTTTCATTAAATATTTTATAAATAATAATCTCTATTACAAATTCCTTAAAAATTTCTACAAGATGTTGAATTGTATTATTTAAATTCAGATTGTTCTCATTTAAAATAATTTTATTTTTTTTATTTGAATTAGAGTGTATTTCTAATTTGGTTACATTTTTAAATATATTTTTATCAACACCATAATACTTTTTAAGATTTTTAAGAATCAATAAACATGCATTTTTAACCTCTTTTTCATTTAAAAGATTCCATCTAAGTTGATCTAACAAATGCACATAAAGAGATGATTGCGTAACTATTTCTTCATCTGTAGATATGCAATGGATAAAATGTATAAATTCTGTTTTTCTAAGTGATTTTAATTCAATGAAATTATCATTATTATTATAAGAAAATCGTTGATTTTTTTTAGCACTTTCAGAAAGTTTATTTTCCATAGGAGAAAAAGTATTTGAAAAAATCTTTGATATATGAGTTTGATAAAATTGAAAATTTTCACTCATCAAT